>JAZQVJ010000069.1:0-4609 GCA_045631785.1 Eubacteriales bacterium | reverse complement strand
GCGATCCCCACCGAGCTCGCCCGCCTTCGCGATCACAAGGTCAACCTTATCCCCCTTCGGATAGCCCATATATAAATAAATAGGAAAGGGAAATTCCGAGAGCGAGCGACGGACGGCCGTGACAGTGGCCGTAACGGCGGTCGGCGTGAGTGACGAAAGACGGGCGGTATAGTCGTTGCCCGCCCCATCCGAGAGGGTGATCTCCTCCCCCACCGCCATACGGAGTGAGAGCGCGATGTGGCGTGCATCCTCCCCCGTGAGGGTAACGGCCTCGCTCGTGGGCGCGAGGCTCCCGTCGCTGATGAAAAAGCGCGGCATCTTACGACCTCCTAAACAGCATCGCGTACCAATCGCCCTCGCGCTTCTCACGCAGGAAGGTGAAGCCGGCGGAGGCAATGCCCTCCCGCACCTCGTCGGCACGGGCCGCGAGGATCCCCGAAACGGCAAAGAGGCCGCAGGGCTTTAAGACGGCGGGGGCATCGGGGGCTAAACGAAGGAGGATGTCGGCCACGATGTTGGCTGCCATAAAGTCGTAGCCACCGTCGGGAGGCGTGACCGACGAAAGGAGATCGGAGATCTCGGCGGTAACGCCCGAAAGACCGGCATCGGCAATGTTCTTCCTCGCAACGCGGACGGCCTCGGGATCAAGGTCGTACGCCTCCGCCCTCTCGGCACCGAGAAGGCGCGCGGCCAGCGCAAGGATGCCGCTGCCGCAGCCGACGTCGATCACCTGCTCGCCGCCCTTGATCTCCTCGTCAAGAAGCTCAATCATCATATGCGTCGACTCGTGGGTGGCAGTGCCGAAGGCGGTGCCGGGATCCATCCGCAGGATCAGCTCACCCTCTCGCGGCGCATAGTCCTCCCACGCGGGGACGACGGTCAGCCGCCCGAAGGGGATCGGGCGGTAATATTGCTTCCAATTCTCGGCCCAGTCCTCTTCGCGGATACCGTCAAGCGAAAGGGTGGCCTCAAGCCCTGCCTCCGCGAGGCGTTCGCGGACGAAGGCGGTCGCCTCGGTGAGGGCGGCCCCGGAGGGCAGAAAGACCGAAACGCGCACGCTCGCGCGGTCGGCGGCGGCAAGCTCGTCCGAGAGGACCTCACCGTAGGGGCTGTCGGCCGTAAGATCCGAGAGATCCTCGATCATAACCCCCTCGTCCAGCATCGAAAGGATCGCGACGAGAAGCTCGGTATCCTCACTTCTCCCCGTCAGTGTCAGCTGTGTCCATTCTGCCGTTGCCATGTGCGTACCTCCTCGCAGTCCTTTTGTATTTGCTCCCGAAGGGCCGCGATCGACGGGAAGGCGATCTCGCCGCGCAGCCGGGAGAGGAAGGCGACCTCCACGGTCTTGCCGTAAAGGTCTCCCGAAAAATCTAAAAGATGGGTTTCGATGCGGGTGCCACCCCCACCGACGGTCGGTCGCGTGCCGACGTTGGTCACGCCGTCATAGCTCTCGCCTCCCGGCAGAGTGACGACCGTACGATACACGCCGCCCCGCGGGAGCATCCGCCCATCCTCGGGGCTTTGGTTGGCGGTCGGGAAGCCGAGCGAGGTGCCGAGCGCCTCCCCGTGAAGGACGGGGAGCGTCAGCGCGTAGGGGCGGCCGAGCAGGCGCGCGGCCTGCTCACAGTCACCGTCGGCAAGGGCGTGACGGATGCGTGTCGAGGAGATGGGCTCACCGCCCTCAAGGATCGAGGGAACGATATACGCGCCGCCTCCCTCGGCCTCCATCAGGCGACGGAGCGAGATCACGTCCCCCGCGGCACGGTAGCCAAAGCGGAAATCCTCGCCGACGACGGCGAGCGACACGCCGAGCTTAAACGAAAGCACAGAGGAAACGAATTCCTCGGGCGAGAGCGTGGCAAGCGACGGGAAATCGGCAAAGACGGCAAGCGAGGCCCCCGCCTCGAAAAAACGGGCGGCGCGCTCCCTGTCGGTCGACAGGCGCAGGGTGCCGGCCTTCGGCGCGGCGGCGGCGGCAAAGGTGAAAACGAGCAGGGGGAGGCCAAGGCGGTGCGCTTCCCGGGCGGCGGTCCTGATGACCGCAGTGTGCGCCCGATGCACGCCGTCAAAAAAACCGAGGGCGGCCACGCACGCGGCGGGGGTCTCGGTCGGTGTGAGGGTGGGCAGAGCCAGGATCTCCACGGCACGTCTCCTTTCTTTTCATAAATAGCCTGACCATTATACAATAAACCGGTGGAAAAGTCAAGGTTCTTTGGATAAAATGACAAGGCGGGGGGAGGGGGCGGGGCTTGCATTTTCTCTGCCCCTTTGTTATAATAGGACTGTCGCTCACGGCGATCATTTCAACCCAAGGAGTCCTTCATGAAGAAGATTGCAAGGTTTCTTTTACTTTCCCTTCTCCTCCTGACAGCTCTCCCCTGCGTTTCTGCATGCAACGAGCATCGCGGGCTGGAGTTCGTTCTGCTTGAGGACGGTACCTACGGAGTAAAGGCAGCATCGGTCTATCACCGCAAGGAGCTGGTGATCCCCGAGAGCTACGAGGGGTGTGCCGTGACCGCGATCCTTGCGAACGGCTTTTCGGCCGCCACGGCACTGACGAAGGTCACGCTCCCCGCATCGCTCCGCGTCATCGGGGCGGGCGCCTTCGCCGGGTGCACCGCGCTCAGCGAGATCGCGCTCCCCACATCGCTCCGGGAGATCGGCGCAGGCGCCTTTTTGGGCTGCTCCTCACTCCGGCTGACGGCCGAGGGCGACGCCCTCTATCTCGGGAATGACGCCTCCCCCTATTTCTATCTGTATAAGGCCGCAGGCACCGAGATCACCGAGATCGCGATCCCCGAGGGCACGGCCTTCATTGCTGACTCGGCCTTTGCCGGCTGCCGCGCCCTGACCGCGCTCTCTCTGCCGGCGTCGCTCCGTGCGGTAGGGGCCGATGCCTTCCTCGAATGTACCTCTCTCACGACCGTCACGGCGGCCTCCCCCTCGTCCTTTGCCGCCATTGCCTTTGCTAACCGGGAGGCGAACCCCGCCTCGCGCGTTGGCGGCCTTACCGTGGACGGCGCGCCCCTGACGGCTCTCACCGTCGCGGAGGGAATCACAAGGATCGGCAGCTACGCCTTTGCGGGCTTTACCTCTCTCACCGAGATCACGCTCCCTGCGGGGCTTCTTGAGATCGGCAGCCACGCATTCTACGGCTCGGGGCTTGCCTCCGTGACTATCCCCGCGAGTGCCTCAAGGATCGGCCGAGATGCCTTCTTCGGCTGTGCCGCGCTCACGGGTGTCACCTTTGAGAGCTCCGCCTCCTGGCACTACGGCGCGCTCCTTATTGATGCCGGGGAGCTATCCAACCCCACCGTTGCCGCCGAATACCTCTCCGGCACCTATCACTCCTACGTCTGGTCACGGTATTAAGCACATAAAAAAGATCCCCCGCCCGGCGGGGGATCTTTTTTAATCAAGCGAAAGACAGACACGGCTCGCCGCACGGCATTTCCCGTCCTCTATCTCAAAGACGGCGCCCTCGGCCTGAATTTTCCCTTCGGCGGGATGGAAGCGGTGGTTCACCGCCGTCAGGTAGCGGTCAATGACGTCGGCAGGATCAATGCCGAGAATGCTGCCGCACGGGCCGCACATCCCAAGGTCGGTGACGTAACCCGTACCGCCCGGCAGGATCCCGAGGTCGGCCGTCGGCACGTGGGTATGGGTGCCGACAACAACGGTGGCGCGGCCGTCGAGGTAATGGCCCATGGCCAGCTTCTCTGCCGTGGCCTCGGCGTGGAAGTCGACCACGGCGAGGTCGTAGCGGCCGCGGTGGCGCTCAAGGATGCGGTCGACCGCCTCAAAGGGCGAGTTCAGGGCCGGCTCGATATGCACGCGCCCGAGAAGACTCACAACGAGAACACGCACGCCCTGCGCCGTCTTGACGATGACCGAGCCGGCACCGGGCGCCGCCGCCGGGTAGTTGGCCGGGCGCAGGACGGCAGGCATATCGTCGATCTCCGAAAGCAGCGAATAGTTCTGCATCGTGTGGTTGCCCCCGGTCAGAACGTCGGCACCCGCGCCGAGCAGGAGCTTGGCGGTGTCGGGCGTTGGCCCGATGATAAAGCCGGCGTTCTCGGCGTTGACAACAACAAGGTCGATGCCGTGCTTGGCACGGTAGGAGGGCAGGGCGGCTGCCAGGCGCGCCGCCGCCGCAGGCGACGTGACGTCGCCCAGCATCAGGATCTTTGTCATAGTTCTTCTTTCTATGCCATCTTTGGCGTTGGAATGTGAAGGAGCTTTGAAAGGGGAGGACCATGTTGCCCCTCTCCGTCATTTTCTCGCGAAAATGACACCTCCCCCGAGGGTGGAGGCGAAGTTGGTCAAAGGCGCAGAGCGCGATTTTCGCCCACGAGAGGATAGCAAAAAGGCAGACACCGTCTGCCTTTTTTGTCGTGGCTCAGGCCAAAGCTCTTGCTTTTTGAGCAGAAATTAGCGCGCGCGACCAACAGGTGTACCTGTGTACGTCGGAGCGAGTGATCGCCGATTTTTGAGCAGAAATTGGCGAGCGCGACCGACAGGCGTACCCGTGTACGTCGGAGGGAGTGATCGCCGATTTTGAGCAGAAATTAGCGAGCTCGACCGACAGGCGTACCTCTGTACGTCGGAG
>JAZQVJ010000068.1:0-4638 GCA_045631785.1 Eubacteriales bacterium | reverse complement strand
AGCAAGACCGTCGTCAACGCGCACTCCCTCGGACAGAAAGTCGCCGTAAACGGCAAGCCGGGGAGCTTCCCAGGGCAGGTGCTTTCCGCGCGGTTGGAAGACACGTGCGGCGATAGCGAAGGCCTCGGGGCCCGAAAGACGGATAAGGGCAACCCCGCCCTTACCGGGCGGGGTTGAAATGGCGGCTATGGTGGTACTCAATTCACTCATCATCCGAAGTGTCCGGCGTTTCGGTGACCTCGATCTCGATCTCGTTGTCGAGCTCGACCTCATTGACCGTTGCGATCTCGGCAGCGTCGGTCTCATCGGCCTCGGGCATGGCTCTCTTGTCGGTGAGGTAGATGACGATCTTACGGTTCGAGTCGCTCCCCACCGAATTAGTGGAAACGCCCTCGATGCCCTGCACCTCGGAGTGGATGATGCGGCGCTCGTAGGCGCTCATCGGCTCGAGCATCACGCTGCGGTTATTCTTCAGTGCCTGGGCGGCCTTGCGGCGGGCGAGAGCGCGGAGAGTTTCCTCGCGCTTGGCGCGGTAGCCCTCGATATCCACGGTCACGCGGAGCTTGCTCTTTTCGCCGTTGATGTTCTTCTGGGCGGCGGCAAGATTGGCGAGATACTGGAGAGCATCGAGCGTATCGCCGTGGTGGCCAATGAGGACCGAGGCGGCCTCGCCCGTGATCGACACGCGGAGAGTCCCATCGCTCGAGGCGTAGAGGGTGGCCTCGGCATCAATGCCCATATTGGCAAGCAGGGTGCGGATGAAATCGAGCGTGCGGTTCTCGCCCTCGGCGACGTCGAGCTTCTCAAAGGTCAGCTCGCTCTCGGGGATAACGACGCTGCGCATCGCGGTGCTCTTGGTCTTGGCATCGCGCACGGCCTCCTCGATCTCGGCGCGGCGGCGGCTGGCGACCTCGTCGCTTCTCTGGCGGTTGCCTGGACGGCGGTTGCGGTTGCGGTTCCCACGGCGGGCGCCGTCACGGCTCTCGCGGCCATCACGCTTCTCCTCGGCGGGCTTTTCCTCGCCGCCGCGCGAGCGACGCTCGGGGGCATCGGGAAGCTCGATATAGGCGCGCACCTTGGCAGGGCGGGCGCCAATGCCGAAGATGCCCTTGGTGCCAAGGTCGATCAGCTCAAACTTGACGTCATCCTCCGGGGAGGCCCCGAGGGCGGCAAGGGCGTTTTCCTTGGCAACGGTATAATCCTTACCGGTAGCGGTAATTTCCTTTATCATAGTCGTTTTCCTTCTTTCTTTTACTTATCGGCGTGTTTTTTGTCGTCCTTCCGGGGGGGGGGGGGGCCCAATGCCCTTGGGAGGTGCAGTCTTCTTTACCGCGGGCTTGCTTGCGGGCGGTGACGGGACGTCATAATCGTCGTCATCAATATGGTGGAGCGAGCGAGGACGCGGCCGTTCCTCGGCGGCGATCTCCTCCTCGGTGTAGGTGGCGTTGCTGCCGTTGCCTGTGCCGATGACACGCTTCTTTTTGCCGCGGAGGGCGCGCTCGGCCGCCTTCAGCTCCTCCTCGGTGAAGGTGGGCAGGGGCATGAACTTGGCAAGCAGAAGCATTTGCCCGATGGCAAGCACCGACTGATAGATCCAGTAAAGGCCAAGGGCGGCAGGCAGGCGGAAGCCGAGGAACAGCGTCATGGCGGGCATGGCGAAGTCCATGATCTTCATCGACATGGCGGCGTCCCTTGACTGGTTCTGTGCGGCCATCGTGGGGTTCAGCCAGCGCATGAGCTTCATGTTAAAGAACTGCGAAGCAAAAACGAGGATGGGAATGATGACGGCAAAGGAGGCGATCTCGGGGGCTATCGACAGGTCAATGATGCCGAAAAGATTGAAGTTCGGCAGATCAACGCCCGAAAGCTCGGCGTAGCTGCCGCTGTCGTGGATCACCTTGCCGATGATCCCGATCTCGTTCTTGGCATCGACACCGACCGCTGCGGCAAGCGACTTCACGGTATCCTCGCCCAGCATGCAGATATAGGAGAGGGGGCGCTGGATGATGCGGTAAAGGATAAAGATGAGAGGAAGCTGGATGAGCATCGGCAGGCACCCGGCAAGGGGGGAATAGCCCTCCTTCTGCTGCATCTCCATGATCTCCTGCTGCTTTTTCCGCAGGGTGATCTGGTCGGTGCGGCCGGCGTACTTCTTCTCAATGGCGTACATTTTGGGGCGGAGCTTTGCCAGCTTGATCTGATTTTTTTGCTGCTTGATGCCAAAGGGAAGCAAGAGAAGCTTCACGATCAGCGCGAACCAAAAGAGCGCCAACGCATAGCTCTCAAACCCGATGGTGTAATAGCAGAAGCGTATGACGTACCCAAGGCCCTGGTAAATAAAATCCATGGTTAGTCCTCCGGTTTGGATAATTCCTCATCTTCCTCCATTTGTCTGCTAAAGGGGCGTATTCCGGAGAGGGGAACAGGATCGTAGCCCGCCCGGCAAAAGGGGTTGCAACGCAAAATGCGCCACACCGTCAGGAAAAGCCCTACAAAAAAGCCACGTTTCTCAAATGCTTCAATCGCATAGGCAGAGCAGGTCGGAGTGAACCTGCAGCAGGACGGTTTTATGGGGGAGATGAATTTTTGATAGAGGCGTACGAGCCAGATGCAAAGATACTTCATGACTCATAGAGCCCCAGCTTGCGGAAGGCGCGCGAAAGGTCACGCGCAATGTCCCGGGCTTTAACGGTGACTGCCGCTTCACGCGCGGCGATCACGATAAGGAAGCCCACCTTCATAGGCTGCTCGCAGATGGCGGTGCGATATCCCTCGCGCAGGATGCGCTTGGTGCGATTGCGTTCGACGGCGCCACCGAGCTTTTTTGAGACCGTGAGCCCGATCCGGTTCACGCGCTTTTTCTCGGGATGCGCCTTGGCAAGGCGCCCTGCCGCGTAATCGGGTAGAACGTAGACGGCAAGGCGCTCGGTCACATAGCGCTTGCCCTTTGAATACGCTTTTTGGAACAGATGGTTTTCGGTAATCGCGGAGAATTTCAAGAAAATCCCTCCTTGATAAACAAAAACTCCGATAGAGGCGCACGGGCGTATCGGAGTTTTTGTCGGCATGATCAATAGGTGAGCAGGGGTCTGCCTTTTGCGCCTCTTCTCTTCAGAACTTTTCTGCCGAAAGCGGAAGCGATTCTCTTTCTGAAACCGTGCTCAACTTTTCTCTGTCTTTTCTTGGGCTGGTAGGTTCTCTTCATGGCGGCACCTCCTTCTTTAGGATAAGGGTTTGATTTATATAATCAAGTTATATAAACGTTCGGGACTTGTCCTCGCGTATTCATACTCATTTATTATACGCCAATGCTTTCGGGTTGTCAAGTATTTCCGAAAAAGTTTTAGGGAAGGATACAGTCTTTTTTCAAAATATTTGGTCAAACGAGGGGCTCCCACCGTATTTTGGCGTAAAAAGAGCACGGTTTTTGCCGTGCTCTTTTCATCAGTAGTATTTTTCGCGGGATTTTTTGCGTAGATAGAGGAAGAGGGTAAACCCGGCGAGTGACAGAAGGATAGCCCCCGCAAGGATGTAGATGCCGAGGTCGCCGCCGCCACCGATCTTCAGCTCCTCCCAGAGCGAGTTCGAATATTCGAGCGCCTCGCTCTCGAGGTTGCGGAAATAGTAGGTGTTGTAGCCCTCAATGTCGGGGTACAGGTTTTCGTCCTCGAAGTACTCGTAGTCCTCGTCAAGTGCCACGGCATCGTTCGGGGTGGCGTAGCAGATGTACTCGGCGATCTCCTTGGCCACGTTGTATTCCTCGCCGTCCACCGTGACCGAGGTATCAAGGGCAAAGTCAATGAACCGCTCGGCGACCAGCTTGCGCTCCGCCGGCGTATCCTTCGGAATACAGAAGGCATCAACAAAGATGTTGGTCCCCTCCTTGGGGTAGACGAGGGCAAGATCCTCGTTCTCCTCCTGCATGGTGTAGAAGTCACCGGCATAGTAGGGAGCCATTGCAGCGGCTCCGCTTTCCATCTTGTTGAAGACCTCGTCCATGACGTAGGCCTGAACGAGGGGCTTCTGTGCCTTCAGCATGGCCAGCGCCTCGTCCCAGCGTGAGGCGCTTTCGGCCGTCCAGGATGTGCCGCTTCTCCCTGCGTTGATGTAATTGTCATCGGCCGCCGTTTTTTCCTTCTCGTAGGAGAGGATATACTGCGGGATGCCAAAGGCATCGCGGGAGTTGTTGAAGGTGAGCATCTGCCCCTTATATTTCTCGTCCCAGAGGATGCGCCAGGAGACCTCGCCCTCAAAGTCGGCGGGATCGACCATTGTCGTGTTGTAGATCAGGCCGACAAGACCGTAGGTATAAGGGACGGAGTAGGCCCCCGTCGGATCGTAGTCGGGGCAGTGGAAGCGCTCGTTGATGTTCTCCTCAAAATTCGGGATGTTCGAAAAATCAAGGGGCGCCAGCTTCTTTTCGGCGATCAGTCGCTCAACCATATAGTCCGAGGGAATGATAAGGTCGATCTTCGAGGAGCCGTTCTTCAGCTTGGCGTACATCTCCTCGTTTGAGGAAAAGATCGAATAGACGACCTCCACCTTTTCATGGTAGGTCTCCTCGTAGTATGCCTCGAAAAGCTCAAGGACATTCTCCGAGTCATCGGCACCGAGGGGCATGTATTCGCCCCAGTTGTA
>JAZQVJ010000067.1:0-5732 GCA_045631785.1 Eubacteriales bacterium | reverse complement strand
CCCTCGAGGAGGCCAAGGCCACCGTCGAGGAGCTGGAGAAAAACTATGCCGGGAGTGAGATCGAGTGGACCGATGCCCTCCGTGAGAGAGAGACCAACGCCGAGCTGGTGTCGGCGCTCCTGACGAGCTCGGCCTTCCTCTCACGGTACGCCGCCGAGAGCAAGGGCGGCCTGCGCCGTGTGCTCAACACCGTCAACCGCTTTCTTCACTCTCTCCCCACCAAGAAGGGGAAGATCTACCGTGCCGCCGACCGCCTCTCCGGGCTGATGAAAAAGGCCATTGAAGGGGCTAACGTGCAGAAAAACGGAGAAGATGCACGTTATGCTGTTGGAACAACTTCTGAAAACACGCATTTTGTCATTGTTGATGAGAATATTCTTGAAGGTGTAGGTCGCGAAGATTGGATTAAAACGATTAAGACGAACCTCATAAAAAAATTCCAAAATGGGATAATACTCGGAAAAAATATTGTTGATATTGACAACCAAAGCCGTAAGGAAATGACCTTCTCAAGGTATACGACTTGGCTGAGAACGCATGACCCGCAAGCCTTTGCAGACAAACTTAGGGCCACGAACAACGCGGATGAAATTTTGGAAGTCGCGAGTGGATGGGTGAACGAAGGATTAAATCATCCAAGAAAAGACTCCATAATCGATTTTGCGAGAGGCAATGTCCTCTTGAGAATCGGCAATAATGAATATTCCGCGTCGGTTATTGTAGGTACAAGGAAGAATGGAAGGATGCTTTTGTATGACATCATTGATCTTAATCCCACTCAAATAAAAGAAAAAGAGATCGATGATGTCATACCCGAAAGCTCCTCACGAAACTCCGAGAGAAAGACACCAACCATCTCTACCAACAGTATACCCGATTCCGGCGAAAAAATCAACCCCTCGGGCAAAAAAACTTCTGCGGAAGGGGGCAACGCGCAATTTTCTCTCGCAAAAAACGAGGGTGACAAGGAGCATCCGTACACCAAGGTGGGCGCCCGTATCATCCGCGGGTTGGCGGTGGAGAAGGCCGGCATTACCCTCAACCGCAAGGAGGCCGAGGCGCTGGATGATAGCATTTACTTCGCTGCCAATATTGCCTATCCCGGCGGGATCGAGGCGGCGGCCGATGCTGCCTCCGAGGCGGCGCTCGCCGAACTCCGTAAGCTGCGCGCCAAGGGGGCGATCAAAGAAGAGACGGGGGCAGCTTTCCAGGCGGCCGTTTACGAGGCGGCTAAGGCCGAGCTGCCGAACCACACGAGGCGGCTTCTCTCTTTATCCGCGCGTCCATATATAGTTCCAATCGCTTCCTTTTAGAAGTACTGTCGCCTCTGCAGGATCGGCGAGTTTATCTGAAGAAAGAGAGAGGCCTGCGACATTTCACCCCTCGGCATTCCTAAATGTTACCGAGGACAGATTGGGACATTCCTGAAACACACTTTCATCGATCGACTCCACGCCCCTACCGATTGTTACGGAAGCAAGTCCTTCACACCCGCGAAACGCTTCTTTCCCAATGCGCGTAACACTATCGGGAATCGTCACCGAGGTAAGCTCTTTGCAAGCAAAGAACGCCTGATCACCGATGCTTTTTGTCCCATAGCGAATCGTTGCAGAGGTAAGAGAAGCGCAAAAAGAAAAAGCGCTGTTACCAATTACCTCCACCCTGCCGGGAATTGTTATGGAGGCAAGCTTTTTGCAACTGTCGAACGCACTATCACCGATAATCTTTACCCCATGGGGAATCGTTATGGATTCAAGCGAAACGCAGCCCCCAAAGGCGTATTTCTCAATAGCTTTTACTCCATGCGGTATCGTTACGGAGTCAAGCGACACGCAATGGTAAAAGGCGCTTTTTTCAATGGTTTCCACACTGTCGGGGATCGTCACCGCAGCAAGCTTTTTGCAAGCGTAGAACGCACTATCACCGATAATCTTTACCCCATGGGGAATCGTTATGGATTCAAGCGAATCACAATACGAAAAAGCGCTTCCTCCAATGGTTTCCACACTGTCGGGGATCGTCACCGCAACAAGCTTTTTGCAACCGCTGAACGCAGCAAAATCGATGGTTTTCACCCCATGGAGAATCGTTGCAGAGACCAGCGATATGCAGTCGTAAAAGGCGCGTTTTCCAATGGTTTCCATGCTGCCGGGGATCGTGACTGTGCTGAGCTTTTCACAATTAGAGAACACATAGCGATCGATGGTTTTTACCCCATGGGGAATCGTTATGGATTCAAGCGATTCACAATGCAAAAAAGCGCTTCTTCCAATGCTTTCTACACTGTCGGGGATCGTCACCGCAGCAAGCTTTTTGCAATTGCAGAACGTATGATCCTCATTAGCTTTTACTCCATGCGGTATCGTTGCGGAGGCAAGCGACTCGCAATTGTAAAAGGCGCGTTCTCCAATGATCTCTATACTGTCGGGGATCGTCACAGTTTCAAGGAGCTTACACTCTGAGAACATTTCCTCTCCAATTCTTTTTACCCCGTTAGCGATCGTTACGGAATGAAGCCGATCGCAGTCCGAAAACGCACACTTGCCTATATATGTCACTCGGCCGGGAATCTTAACAGAGGTGAGGTTTTTGCATCCCCTAAACGCATGATCTCCAATGTACGTCACGCTATCAGGAATCGTCACGGTAGTAAGGGTTATGCTATTCTGAAAAGCACGCGATTCAATGCGCGTTGTCCCTGCGGGGATCACGGCCTTAGTCACTATGTCTTTTTCAAAAGAACCAAGAAAATTAGCGGTCACCTCTGTTTTTGGGGGGGGCGACATCATCTCTCTTATGGAAATTGCCGCCAGAACAACTAATAAAAATAATACAAAAATCACACTTCCCATGATCCTGCCAGCTCCGTACTCCTTATGTGTATTTTGTTTTCGCATTGCTACAAGCACACGCTTGCCTAGCAATGTGCTTTCTGTTTGCAGTATAGCAAAGGTTATGTACCAAAAATGGGACAAATAATTTTAACTCTAAACTTTATTTTTCTCTATTGTAACACAAAGAAGATGGGAAAGCAACCCGGACTCCCACCAAAATACGCTACCACCTCTTGCAAAGGAAAACAAATATCCCCCCGTCAAACAGGGGGTATTTCATTTTCGGGTAAAACCCTAAATGTTACTGGCGACGCGTCACGTGCGTTTTAGATTGGCCTGCCGGCCATGCAGTGTTTATTGGCTACCCGTGAACGGGTTCAGGAATTTTAACCCCCCTCCGGGCAAACGAAACTTCAAAAATCAACCGATAGGGCGGATTTTTGTTTAGTTGAGTTGCGCGGAGAGCGAAGCGCCGCGAGGGGGGAAATAAAAGGGGGGAGCCTCTGTATGTAAAAACCGCCACGTCTTTGCCTCTTCGCTTTCTTTTCTACCGCGCTCTCCTCCCCTACCCCTCCTCCCGGAGGAGGGCAATATGACCGAAGCCCCATCGCACAATCATAGCATATTCCTAAGGACAACTACGGCAGGGGCACAGTCCCTCCACCGCTTTGCGGTCCCCCTCTCCTTGCACAGGGGAGGCCTATTTTCCGAGCATCGGTAAACCTCCAATGAACCACGCTCCTTGCGCGTGGTTTTTGTTTACCAAGAAAAAAGAGGTGGCTGTGCCACCTCTTTTTCGATTATGCCAAAATTACTTAATCTCGACCTCGGCACCGGCAGCCTTAAGCTCCTCGGCAACCTTGTCGGCCTCTTCCTTCGTGACGCCTTCCTTAACAGTCTTGGGAGCGCCCTCGACCATGTCCTTGGCTTCCTTCAGGCCGAGACCCGTGATGTTACGGATCGCCTTGATAACGTCGAGCTTCTTGTCGCCGAACGCCTTGAGGATGACGTCAAACTCGGTCTTCTCCTCGGCGGCGGGAGCAGTAGCAACGGCGGCACCGGCAACGGCAACAGGAGCCGCGCTAACGCCGAATTCTTCCTCGAAAGCCTTGACAAGGTCGGCAAGTTCGAGAATGGTAAGGGTCTTCACTTCTTCAAGAATCTGGGTGATCTTTTCGCTAGCCATGATAAATTAACCTCCGATTAAAATCGTTCTTTCTTTTTGTTTTTTGTTTTTTGGTTACGCTACGCGGAGCGCGGGATCAGGCCTCGGCAGGGGCTTCGTTTTCCTTGTCGATCTTGGCCTGGAGAACACGGGCAAAGCCGTAAAGCGGCGACATCAGGCTGCCAAGCATCTTCGCGATGAGAACCTCGCGCGACGGGATCTCCGCCAGCGCCAGAACACCGTTCTGATCCAGGATCTCACCCTCAACAAAGCCGGCCTCGACCTCGAAGCTCTCCACCTTATCGGCGTATTCCTTCAAGATCTTGGCGGGGGCAACGGGATCGTCCTGACTGACTGCCAGTGCGGTCATACCGACGAGATGCTCCTTGAGAGCGCCGAAGCCGACCTCGTCACAAGCGCGGCCCGTGATCGAGTTCTTCAGAACGGCGTACTCAACGCCCGCGGCACGCAGGGCGGCGCGAAGCTTGGTATCGTCCTCGACGGTAATGCCTTCGTACTTCACAAGCACACCGGCAGATGCCGTACGCATCTTTGCTGCCAGGGTTGCGACCGCTTCCTGCTTTGCGGCAAGAATCTTCTGACTGGGCATTTCATTTACCTCCGTATAAAATAAAAATCCTTTTCCCGACGACCATCGCCGAAAGAAAAGGAAATCACACCGCAAAAGCGCGGGAATCTTCACATTTCACCTCGGCAGGATGGTGCACAGCACTTTTACGGGAACCTGCTGTCTTTGGATCAACATGAGTATTATACACAAGCAAGCCTCGCTTGTCAAGAGGTTTTTGAAATTTTCTTACATTTTCGATGGTTGGTAGATGCTCACCCATAGCAAAAAGAATGGAAAGGGCGCATCCCCCTTGCTACGCGGTCAAAACTATGGTATAATGCGTGTAGTGTTTTTTTGAGGTGACACCTATGCAAGCTATGCTGACAGCATTCTCGACCGTCGGGATGATGCTTCTCTATGCCCTACCGGGCTTCCTTTTTATCAAAACCAAGGCTCTTAACGCCTCCTCGATCGCAGCCTTCTCAAAGCTTTTAATGTACGTATGCCAGCCCATGCTCATCATCTACTCGATGACGCGCGTTGAGTACACCCCCACCCTTTTTGGCGAGATGGCGATCATCCTCGGTGTAACTCTTGTTCTGCAGGTCGGAATGATCGCGCTCTTTTGGTTTCTTTTTCGCAAGAGGATGCAGGATGCACGCTACCGCATCTACACCGTCGCGACCTGCCTTGGCAACTACTCCTTTATGGGCATCCCGATCCTTGAGGCCATCCTGCCCGAATTCCCGAACACGCTGGCCGCATCGGCTATGTGCGCGCTCTCGATCAACATCGTGGCATGGACGGCGGGGTGCGCCGTCATCTCACAGGATCGGCGGTATATCAGCGCCAAAAAGATCCTCTTGAACCCGGCAACGATCGGGCTTTTCGTGGCACTCCCCTTCTTCTTCACCAATACAACGCCGGGTGAGGCCATCCTGCCGATGCTTGATGAGATGATCTCCATCTTGGCACGCATGTCCACGCCGCTTTGCATGATCATTATGGGAATGCGCCTTGCGATCATCTCCCCGCGCTCGGTGTTCGGTCGCCCCGCGCTCTACCTTATCATCGCCGTTAAGCAGCTGCTCCTGCCGCTTGGAACCTTCCTTCTTCTGCTTCTGCTTCCGCTTTCCACCGAGCTTTCCCGCGCGCTCTACAT
>JAZQVJ010000066.1:0-5937 GCA_045631785.1 Eubacteriales bacterium | reverse complement strand
TAGTTAATAACGTCCGCAGCACCGAGACCCATGTAAACGTCGGGGCCCTTGCCCGAAAGAACCGAGGGAAGCAGGGTGCCGGCGGCAACCAGCTTCAGGTTAACGGCGATCTGCTCGACGGGGGTGAAGCCCGAGTCGATGAGGTTACGCCAGATGAGCGATTGGTCACGGCCGTAGGCCAGCCAAACGTCGATCGACTCCTCGAGTCCTTCCTCCTCCATGACGCCCATCGCGTCATAGTCAACGAAGAAGCTCGAGAAGAAGGCACGGATCTCAAACCAGGCAGACTGGAAGAAGTTCGCGTTCACCTTGGGCTCGGCAGCATCCACCGCCTGGACGTTGACATAGTCAACAAGCAGGCTCTGCTGCTTACAAGTGTTCAGCCAGGTGCCGAGCGTACCGATATAAGATTTAAGGTTCGAAAGGTTGGCAGCGATCTCATCCTCGTCATTTCCCATTTTACGAAGGAGGAGAGCTACCTGGTCGAGGGTGGCGACCTGAGCGCCCTTCGAGCCACAGAGCTCCACGAACTTGGCCGAAACCCCCTCGAGGATCCCCGCTTGCTTGCGCAGGGTGCGGACGGTGTCGGGCATCAGCTCATTGAAGTTGTAGTCGCGGTACTGATCAGGGGAGGCGCCCGTCAGCTTGATGATCTCAAGGTAAGCCTTGTTGATCTCGGTGAGCGAATCCTCAACGGTTTTAATAATATCGGAAAGCGAACCAAGGCTGACCTCAAGGTAGAGGGTGTAAACAACATCCTTCTCGAAGTAGAACTTAAAGGGCGTTGTACCGTCGCCAAGAGGTGATACCTGCCAGCTCTTCGAATAGTCGAAGCGAGCGTTGTACGCCTCGGCAAAGGGAACGGTAGGCGTTCCGTCGGCAAGGCCGTAATCGCCGCCCGCAAGCTTGATGGTACGCGAGACAAACAGACCGTCAAGGAGGTTCTGACGGTAACGCATCGTCAGGTCGTACCAGCCACTCTCGCTGACTGTGAATTTATAAGCCGCCCACTGCCCTGCCGTGTTGTAGCTCGAGGCACCGATGGTGTTGAGGAACTGCGAGGAGGGCGAGGAGGGCGAGGTGATCGCGGAGGAACGATCGTTCGAGGAGTATACCGAGGTATCCGACACACTGGTCGGGAATTCCGCCTCGATGCGTGTCATCTGGCCGTTGGCCGCGTTGTCGGCCTTGCCGGCGTACTTGGCAAGATACTCCTGATATGTGACTGTGCTGTCATACTGAGCAGGAATCAGCTTGATCGACTTGATAGCCAGGTTCTCGCGCGAGCCCGAGAGCGAGATCGTGTGCGTCGCCCCCGCCTCGAGGAAGAAGTAGAAGCTACCGTGATGGAAGCCGTCCACATCCTGCGCGACGTAGGTGCGCCACTCGGGGCGCTGATACACGGTGTAACGGAGGTCGTTCTGCCCAAGGTCACGGTTGTAGTAAAACTCCGAAACAGGACCGGAGAAGAACTGGTTGCCCTTCGTGTTGTTCGTCTTGTACTCGTACTTCGGGATCTTGACCGTGGTACCGCCCTCGGTCTTCTCCTCCTCGTAGCCGTACACCCAGTTCTTCGAGAACGAGAGGGCACGCGCCTCGGCGAAGGGGATCGACGAGTCGATCAAGAGCGAACGCTCAACGGTGGCTACGTTATCGGCGGCGTTGATCGGGTAATACTCGATCTGCAGCATGTAAAGGTAGCCGAGGTCATCGGCGCGGGTGCCGTCCGCATTCTGCTTCAGCTGGAGCTGGGGCACCTCGAATTTCCAGGTCAGAGTACCGGTGTCAGGCGTAAAGAGCGCCGTTTCCCCGGCAAGGTTCTGGAGCTTATAGAGAGCGCCCGCGACTGCCGGCCTCCAGCCCTCATAATAATTCGCGGTGAAGGCGGCGTTGGCCTCTGTTTCAGCACCGACAAGACCGGCCATCGGCACGGCGTTGCCCGCGCTGTCATCCTTCCCGGAATCGCTCGTGAAGTTGAAGATCGGGACATCGATCACCGGCATCTGTGCGCCGGCAGGGCCGAACTGATTGGCGTAGATCGGGCTGACTTTGCCTTCCTCGTCGATGCAGTAGCGAGCATAGTAGCTCGCATACGACTCTGCACCGAGAATATCGGCGATCTCGTCCGACGTTACCGCGGCCGAAGCCGTGACAGCGCCCACGGGAACCAGTGCAAGCACGCCGATCACCGTGACAAGAGCGAGTACCAACGAAAGCGCTCTGACACTCCTTGATCTTTCCATTATTGTTCCTCCTTGGGGTTGTATTAAGCTGCGCTGGCACCGCCCGTCGCAGGGGAACGAGGGGGCGCTCGCACATTCGCATATGCGTATAATATCATAAATATTTTAAGTTGTCAAGGACTCGAGGACGCCGCCTTGCCCCATTCCGCTTGGGATTTCCGTTCTTTTCCACTTTTTCTGCGGCCGTGCTTTCGACTTTTTTACCGCATTTTTCCATTGAGGTTTTTCCTTCCCGTGGCAATTTTGAGAAACTTAAATTTCTCTTATCCGATTTTTCCTTTGTTTATAGGATTTTTTGATATCATAAAGTGGCGATATAAATTCAATTTAATTTATTCCTTGATTTTTTGGAGTTTTTGCCCTTGTAAAATCTGCACAAATTTTCGTTTTCTTTTTCTACGCATTGATTTTTTCTACAAAAATGCGACAAAGGGGGCTTTCACCCCCTTCTCTCTCCCCCTCGGCGGAAGGATACGGCTCCTCTTGACAATTCAGAGGCCGAAGCTTATAATCGAAGTAACACACGGGACGGGTGGTGAAAATGCCACCCGCAGAAGGAGTGATACCCATGCCTGCTTATACCATCGGCATAGATCTTGGCGGCACAAACATTGCCGTCGGCATTGTGGACGATCGAATGCAGCTCGTGACGAAGGGGAGTGTCCCGACCTGCGCCGAGCGAGGCGGCGATGCCATCATGGCCGACATGGCGTCGCTTTGCCGATCGCTTGCCAAGGAGGCGGGGATCGCCCTCTCCGAGATCGAGTCGGTCGGTATTGCCAGCCCCGGCACCGTTCTGTATGCCGAGGGAATGATCGAGCGCTCCGATAATCTGAATTTCCACCGTTTTCCCATCGTTGACAAGCTGCGCGCTCTTTTGCCGGGGATGACGGTCTATCTCGAGAACGATGCCAACGCCGCTGCGTGGGCCGAGGCTGTCGCAGGTGCGGCGCGCGGCACGCGTGACTCGGTCATGATCACTCTTGGCACCGGCCTTGGCGGCGGCCTTATCCTCAATGGCAGGATCTACGCCGGTCATAACGGCGCGGCCGGTGAGCTTGGTCACGTCCTTATCAAAAAGGGCGGCCGTCTTTGCAGCTGCGGCCGTCGCGGCTGCTTCGAGGCGTATTGCTCGGCCACCGGTCTTATCCGGTCGACGAAGGAAATGATGGAGGAGTGCCGCCGTCTGCGGTACGATACCCTGATGACCGAGGAGGCCGAAAAATACGGCAAGGTCAATGCGCGCGTTGCCTTCGACGCGATGAGGCGCGGTGATGTGTACGCCCGCCGTGTTCTGGAGGAATACCGCGAGCTTCTCGCTGATGGGATTATCAACCTCATCAACACCTTCCAGCCCGAGGTTCTTTCGATCGGCGGCGGCATCTGCAACGAGGGCGAGCATCTTCTCTCCCCCGACTTCCTTGAAAAGATCGAGCGCGAGCAATACACGCGCGATGCCGATCGCAAGACAAGGATCCGCATTGCCGAGCTCGGCAATGACGCCGGCATCATCGGTGCGGCGATGCTCGGAAGGAGCATCTGACACCAAAAAATCAAATAAAAAGCGCAGCCATGTGGCTGCGCTTTTTATTTGTAAACGTTACTTTACTTTTGGTGGGGAGTGGAGTCCGCCTCTCCCTTGGGCGAATTCTCGACATAATTGCGCGCCTGCACCGAGAAGAGCTCGTGGTAACGCGCATGCTTCTCCATCAGCTCACTGTGGGTTCCGCACTCGATCAGGCATCCGTTTTCCATCACGGCGATGACGTTGGCAACGGTAGCCCCCGACAGGCGGTGAGAGACAAGAATGGTGATCTTATCGTCCCCCTCCTTGGCAAAGCTCTCGAAGACCGATGCCTCGGCCAAGGGATCGAGCGAGGCGGTGGGTTCATCCAGGATCAGGATCGCCGAGCGCTTGTAAAAGGCGCGCGCTATGGCCAGCTTCTGCCATTGTCCGCCCGAAAGCTCGGCCCCGTTTTCCTCAAAGAAGCGCTGGAGGGGGGTGTCATACCCCGCGGGGAGAGTACGGATATAGGCATCGGCCCCGGCGCGTGCGGCCGCGCGCTCGATCTCACCCTCCTCGGGCTCGCGTTCAATATCACCGAAGCCAATGTTCTCGGCGGCTGTGACGGCGTAACGGCCAAAATCCTGAAAGATCACGCCAAAGAGAGCATAGAGCGAGGGGACGTCGTATTCCTTGAGATCGTGCCCGTCAAGCAGGATCTCCCCCTCCGTAGGATCATAAAGACGGGTAAGAAGCTTAATGAGGGTGGTCTTCCCTGCTCCGTTTAAGCCGACGAGGACCATCGTCTCTCCGGTACGAAGGGTAAAGCTGACGTCCTTGATGACGTTGCCGCGCCCCCCGGGATAGGCGAAGCTGACGTGGCGGAATTCAACGGTGTGCGGCCCCTCGGCCGGGATGCGGGGCGGCGTTACGCTCGCAACGACAGTCGGGCGCTCGCGCATAAAGACCATCATATTGTCGATAAAAAGGGTGCCCTCATAGATCGAGGCGACCGCGGCGATCACAGTGCCGACCGAGGACGAGATCGAGGAAAGCGCCCCCTCGTAAAGCGCCCAGTCGCCAATCGCGCCCTCGCCACTGACAACGCCGAAGGCGATATACAGGAGGAGGAGCGAGCTGCCGAGGAGCGACAGGAGGGCGGCGAGCATCTGCCACCACGTTTCATGAAAGGAAAGGCGACGGATCCCTTGGAAATAGGTGCTGAAGGCGGCGCGATAGCGGTCGATAAAGGTCTCGGAAAGCCCCATGATGCGGACCTCCTTGGCCTTATCCTTATCGACCAGCTGCCCGGAGAAATACTCCATTTGGCGGCGCTCCTTGGAGCGACGGCGCATATAAAAGAAGCTCTTGTTACGATACACACAGTTGACGATGGCGGTGGGAACGGCCATCACGATGATAAAGAGAGGCGCCAGGGGATGGAGGGTACCGAGGATCAGAATGAAGCTGACGGCACTGATCGCCGCCGAAACCATATCAAAGGTCGCGCGCAGGATCATCAGGGGGCGCATCCCCGCCTCGCGGTTGGCGTTTTCAAGCTTTTCATAGAACTCCGGACGGTCAAAGGAGGTCATATCAACGCTCTTCGCCTGCATCATGATCTTTTCCTTGATATGATTGGCTACAAGCTCACCGGCCAGGTTGTTGGTCAGGGTGGAAAGACGGTTGATAAGGCGGGTGGCGAAATGGTAGATGAACTGAAACAGAATGAGGAAGGTCAGTGAGCGAAAGCGCCCAAGAAGCTCATTCCGCAAAAAGTCGCCAAAGCCCGTATCTCCCACGGGGCTTGCGGCAAGAAGGGCGGCCACCGCGTTCAAAAGATCGCGAGAGATCCACGCACCGACGACAGGCATCACGCCCCCGAGGAGGCAAAAAGCCGACATCAAAAGGAGAAGCCAAGGCTTTGTTTCATGCACAAGGCGAACGATGTAAAAAAGATGTGAGAAAAAGGAGCCTATCATGCTGACGATCCACCCGGGATAGTCAGACAGACGCTCAGGGCGCCGCGGCCCTTGGGCGCGGCGCGGCGGGGGGGCATCCGGAATTCTCATAGAGGAGTCCTTTCTCCGGCAAGGAGCCGGCGGGCGATCGATAGGGAGGCGTTCATCTTTTCGGGGAGCAGGATGCCGTCGGGACGCATGCAGCCACATTCGAGAGTGACGGTGGAAT
>JAZQVJ010000065.1:0-1317 GCA_045631785.1 Eubacteriales bacterium | reverse complement strand
CGTAGAGCCGAAGCCGCCCGCACCGCGCGCGGTGCTGTCGAGGGCATCACACTCCGAGAAATCGGCAGTGATATACGGCAGGATCAGAAGCTGGGCGATGCGCTCAAAGGGCTCAACGGTCGCAGGAGCCGCACCGTGGTTATGGAGTGCCACCATCAGCTCACCGCGATAGTCGGCATCAATGACACCAACCTTGTTGGCCGGCGCCAGCCCACGCTTAGTCGCAAGGCCGCTACGGGCGCAAATAAGGCCAACGGTCCCCTCGGGCAGAGCGACGGCTACCCCGGTGTGCACCAAGACGGTTTCGCCGGGAAAAACCGTCAGGGGGGCATCCAGAAGGGCGTAAAGGTCGGCACCCGCGGCGGCGGCGCTCCCATAGGTGGGGAGCTTGGCGCGCGGATCAAGACGTTGGATCGAAACAGGTATCGGCATGGGCAGTACCTCGCAGAAATTAAAAGCTATGCCAACAGTATAGCATATTGCCGGAATTTTTGCAAGGGGGTAGGGAGAATCGGAGAGACGGGAGGGGTTGGCAGAAACAAAGAAAAACCTTGCCCTCTTCCTTCTTCCCTCTTCCCTACTACCGCTGGCTCCCCCCTGCATCCCCCCTCCCTGAGGGGGGCATTGTTGCTCATTGCCGCAATCACAGATTGCTTCGCGTACGCCTTTACAATGCCAGAGGCAGGGCAGGAGGCGGCCTTCACCACGGAAACCGGCGTCAGCGTGCCTGTGGCGGCCGTAGAGGGCGGCTACCGCGTAGGGGAGACCGTCTACGCTACGGCTAAGGCGGCGCGGAACGCGCTGATCTCGGTAGCAAGGACGGCGCCGACGGTTGCCGCTGCGCCCGAGGTCACAGCACCCGAGGTCACAGCACCCGAAGCGGTGCAGGCAGAAGCCGTTGAGAGTGACGCTGAACCTGCGGAAGTCGAGCAAGAGCAGGAGTCGAAGTCCACGGAAGCCGAGACCGAGAAGGAGCAGGGGCGCTCTGCCGCAGAACAGGACCGTGCCCGTGCTGCCGTCGAGGGCTTTGACGATCTCGGCGTGATGACCAAAGAGAGGATCTACGAGTTTATCGCCTCGGCCGGAAAGGCGGGGAAGATGAGTGCAAACGACGTTGACGCCGTCTGTCAGATGATGGCGGTGCGCCAAGGGCTCTCGGTGCTTGTCAGCGACAAGGTGCCGGAGAACGGCCTGCACTACGATTACCCCGACGGTCGCCGCCTGATCCTGCTTTCGAGTAAGAACCCCGGCACTGCGCTTACCACTCTCCACGAGATCGCCCACGACCTTGAGGGCTCGCCGGAGTACGAGAAGCTC
>JAZQVJ010000064.1:0-3410 GCA_045631785.1 Eubacteriales bacterium | reverse complement strand
CAAAAACACGAGGGCAAGGAGGACGGTGGAAGCAGTGGTGATCACCCTCTCAGCCGTCCAGCTCCGTTCCCGGCGCTTGGCGTATTCTCTTAAGATCTTCACATCGTCCGACCCACGGCGGATGAGATCCGCCTGCATCCGATAAAGGATGACCACGAGCGCCAC
The DNA here is from genome assembly GCA_045631785.1 of Eubacteriales bacterium. Lineage (GTDB taxonomy): Bacteria > Bacillota > Clostridia > Oscillospirales > CAG-272 > UBA1740. The sequence goes on along the minus strand of JAZQVJ010000064.1, from coordinate 3,245 downwards.
CGAAAACGCGGCGAGCAGCACGAGAAAGGCGAAGCACACGATGTGGGCAAAAATCTGATAACTCGTCATTTCAAGCATCCCTCTGCAAAGGCAACACGGCAAGAATACTGCGTTGCATCCTTGCCGTGCCGTGATTTATCGTCTGTCGGGAGTGGAAGGACTCGATCAGCCCTGCTCACCGGTACCGCCGGACGTGCTGTTCACGATGCCGTCGGTGATATACGCCGCAATGTTACCGGTCAAAGCCGCCGAGAAGGCGTCGTACTCCTGCTTGGTGTCGAGAACGAACGCATCGGCTCCACCGTTGTCGTTGAGCTTAATGATCGCCTTCAGCTCGTCACCCGTGTAGGTGACGGAGAACGCGCCGGTCTCAGGATCCTTCACCCAGACCTTCTTGCTGTCGGCGGCGGACTCATCGGTGCTCAGGATGTTCGCTGCGAAAGTACCGTCCGAGGCGTAACTGCCAAAGGTGAAGATCTCCTTCGGGGTACCGCCCTCGGCAACATAGTTACCGTTAGCATCCATGCTGTACTTCATCTCGGTGGTGGTCTTGAAGTAGAGCTCAGCATCGATACCGTGATCCTTCACGGTCTGCGGGGCGTTCGTATTGGGGGTGAAGGTGATGGTCAGGTGGATGTTTTCGCCCTCGACGGTGGGGGCATACACCAAAACGGCCTTGTGCTCGTTGACATCCTTACCGTCCACCTTCGTGATCTCCGACTGGTCAATCGTCATCACAAGGTTAGTGGTGATGGTGAAGGTGCCGGCGGCACCGGTGGTGGTGGCGCCCGCGAGAGTAACGATGGACTCGGCGTGCGCGTCGATAACGTCACTGTTTGCATCGGTGTAGAGCCATGCGGCGTAGACACCGCCAACGGTGAGGAGCATCAGACAAGCCATCAGGAAAGCTAATTTTCTCATTGTTTTCTCCTTAAAATAATATTAAATGGTTCGCGAAAATAATATTAAATGGTTCGCGCAGTTGAATTATAGCACTTTCCTTTGCCGTTGTCAAGGGCTCTTAGAGAAGAATGGCAGGAAAAACCGTGCCATCTTCCGAAATATCATTGACAAGTTCCCAGAAATATGCTATACTGCTTCCGTTAATGGGATATAGCCAAGCGGTTAAGGCACGGGACTTTGACTCCCGCATCTCGTTGGTTCAAATCCAACTATCCCAGCCAAAAAATTCGACGAGCGTCGGCTTGTCGAATTTTTTTATCCAAGCCGCAGGTTTGGGATGGAATACTCTTTGTGAGCAACGCCCCTTACCTAGCGTCACGCACCGGCTTGCTGCTTAAGGCCGGTTGCGGGCACAAAATTTCTGTGGGGAACAGAGATCCCTCTTGTCAAATCGGGAGATGCTGTGCTATAATGTAGCAAAAACCAGACTCTCTCAAGGAAAGGCCCTCTATGGAAATCATCCCTACCCTCATACTTAACGTCGCAATACTTTTTGCCATGATGATCCCCGGTGTCATCCTGCGGGTGCGGCGGCTCGTTTCTGCCGATTTCGGTAAAGGGCTTTCAAACCTCGTGCTTTATATTGCTCAGCCCGCCCTCGTCCTCTGTGCGTACCTGACCTATGAGGGGGACGGCAATATCTGGCTGAATTCGCTCTGGGTATTCCTGCTCTCGGTCGCGGCGCATCTCATTTTCGCCGGCATCGCACTCCTCTTTTTTCGCCGGGCGGAGGATGGCAAGCGGCGGATGCTCCGCCTCACTACCGTCTTCTCGAATGCGGCCTTTATGGGGATCCCCCTCATCAGCGTGGTGCTGGACGGCGAGGCGGTCATCTACGCCTCGATCTACAACATCCCCTTCAACGTGTTTCTCTGGTCGCTTGGCGTATACCTCTGCGTAGGGCGGCGCGACGAGGACGGTGACGGTATCCCTGACGGTGAGATCCGGCCGCGCTACCGTATCTCCCCCCTGAAGGTGGCCCTGCACCCCGTCAACGTGGCCTCCCTCCTTGGGATCGCCCTCCTTGCCCTTGGGTGGAATTCGCACATCCCCACCCTCATCCTGGATTCGCTCACGATGCTCAAAAATCTGGTCGCCCCCCTGGCGATGTTCGTCATCGGTCTGCGAATGACCGAGATCCGCCTGCGCGGCGCCTTCGCCGATACGCATACCTACGTTTTCCTCGGTCTGCGCCACCTCCTCCTGCCGGGGGCCGTCTTCCTGCTCCTTTGGCTCCTCTCGCTCGTAGGCCTCCCCCTCGGGCGTACCGTTGTCACGGTGGTGCTTCTCCTCGCGGCAACGCCGGCGGCCACCTCCGCTACGATGTTCGCCGAGAAATACGATTGCGACGTCCCCTACACCGGGCAGCTTGTCATCTACTCTACCCTGCTCTCTATTGTTTCAATGCCTCTGTTTGCCGTTTTGGCGACTCTCATCAGTTGAATGTAAGGTTCGGTTTACAAAAAAGAAAAAAGAGCGTTAACGCTCTTTTTTCTTTGCTTTCTTGTGGTTCAAAAGACGCGCCATCGCGGGGCGGCGCACCTTCATCGCGCCCACGGGGCAGAACTCCTGGCAGCAGAAGCAGCGAATGCAAAGGGTGCGGTCGATGACGGGGAGCTTCTTCTTCATCGTGATGGCCTTGGCCGGACAGACCGAGGCGCACTTGGCACATCCGATGCACTCGCTCTTCCTCGCGGCGGGGCGTGAGGTAAGGAGGCGGGGGGCCAGCTTGCCGACGAGCTTGCCGAGAAAGCCGGGAAGCATATGGTTAAATTCGACGACCGAGCCGGTTTCAATGAGCTTGAAGTCGGGGACGGCGCAGTCAAGGAGAGCACTGTCGGTATCGAGCTCCTCAAGCGTGGCGGGAGAAAGACCGCGTGCAACGGCCGCACGGACGGTGGGCACGCGCTCGGGGGCGAGCCCCATAAGGTGAACGGCGGCAACGTCCAGAGCGTAGGGCGAGGGGGAGCAAAGGAGCGCGCCGACCTTTCGCGGCTCGCCCGCCGTCGGACCGTTGCCCTCCATACCGACAACGGCATCAATGAGCGAAAGCCGGCACCTCCAATATTCATTGAGGTCGACCAGCATATCGGCAAAGCGCTCGGCCTCGGGATGACTGAAGTGATATTCCAGCTTGAGGGTGCCGGGGATGGTGCCAAACAGGTTTTTGACAGCCCCCGAGTAACCCATCATGCCGTGCGTTTTCAGCTTGGCAAAATTGATAATGGCATCGGCCTCCTGCAGCCATCCGACGGCCGTAAAGCGGCGCGCCTCACGCGCCT
>JAZQVJ010000063.1:0-3678 GCA_045631785.1 Eubacteriales bacterium | reverse complement strand
GTAGTCCTCGGGGTCCTCGCAATCCGGCCCCATCGTCATCAGCCCAAGGGGGGTGATGTGGGGATACGCCGAGAGGGCGGCGGCAAAGGCATCCACCTCCTCGGGGAAAAGACCACCCTTGGCCTCCTCGCGCCCCGAATTGACCTCGATCAGAACACCGACCGAAACGCCCTGTGCTGCAGCGCGCTTCTCGATCTCGGCGCAAAGGCGCAGCGAGTCGAGCGATTGGATGAGGGCGGCCGCCCCCACCACGGTCCTCACCTTGTTGGTTTGCAGATGACCGATCAGGTGGATCTCGGTGGGGTATTCGCCCTCGGCAATAAGGGCCCGCCGCGCCGCGAACAGCTGGGGGCGGTTCTCGGCGATGGCCGAGATGCCAAAGGCGAGGAGCGCGCGCACCTCGTCGTCGGTCGCGCTTTTGGTAACGGCGATCAGTGTGGGGACAGGGCGGTCAGCGCGTGCGGCGGCTGCCGCAAGACGTGAGCGCACACGGTCGAGATTTTCTTTGATGTACGAGTATTCGGTAAGCGAGGGCGTCATGGCACGGTCCTTCAACATTCGTTATTTATCTTATACAGTATACCACAACCCCCCTGCCGATTGCAAGTCCCCTTGCAAGGATCGGTCGCTATTTTTCGTCTTTTTTCAGAAACCACTTGCCACGGGAAGGAAAATATGCTACAATAACCAAAGTAATAAAGGAGAAGTGTGTATGGAGGAGAGGATCAACGCAAGGGACCTGCCGACGGTGGCGGCGCTCGCCTATCTCGGCGATGCCGTTCACAGTCTGGATGTCCGCCGCCGTGCCGTCGCTGCGGGGCTCGCAAAGTCGGGGCGCCTGCACGCCTTTTCAGCCGCGATCGTGAACGCCGCGGCACAGGCGAAAATGCTCTCGGCCGTCGAGCCGATGCTCACCGAGGAGGAGCGCGATCTTTGCCGTCGTGCGGCCAACTCCAAGCATCTCCAGCACCCAAAGCACGCCAGCGATATCGACTATCGCCGCGCCACCGCCCTTGAGGCACTCCTCGGCGCTCACGCCTACCTCGGGAATGAAGCCCGACTCAAAGCACTTCTCGATGCCTTATACAACGGCCTGAAAGGGGAACAGAACGATGATACAGAAAATTAAGGGAACGATGGATATCCTTCCCGACGAAACGCCGCTTTTCCGCAAGATCGAGGCGATCGTCCGCGAGGAGGCCGAGCGCTATGGCTTCGGCGAGATCCGCACTCCCACCTTTGAGAATACCGAGCTCTTTGTGCGCGGTGTCGGTGATACCACCGATGTTGTGCAGAAGGAGATGTATACCTTCGCCGACCGTGACGAGAACCGTTCGATCTCGCTCCGCCCCGAGGGGACGGCATCGGTCGTGCGCGCCCTCATTGAGAACGGCCTCCACGTGGCCGCGATGCCGCAGAAATTTTACTACATCATCAACTGCTTCCGTCATGAGGCACCGCAGGCCGGCCGCAGCCGGGAGTTCTTCCAGTTCGGCACCGAGACCTTCGGGAGCGTGTCGCCCGCCGCGGATGCCACGGTCATTGCCGTCGCCGCATCGGTGCTCAACCGTCTTGGCCTTGCGGGAGTTAGCCTGCACCTTAATTCGATCGGCTGCAAGTGCTGCCGCCCCGCCTACCGCGAGGCGCTCGTCGGCTACTATACGGCGAACGAGGGCGTCCTTTGCGATACCTGCCGTGATCGCCTCGGTCGCAACCCGCTGCGCCTTCTTGACTGCAAAAACCCGGAGTGTGCCGCCTTAGCTCCAAAGGCCCCCCGCACCGTCGATCACCTGTGTGATGAGTGCGGCGCGCACTTCGCCGAGCTCTGCTCAATGCTGGACGCCATGGGCATTTCCTATACCGTTGATCCCTCGATCGTTCGCGGGCTTGACTATTACACCCGCACCGTCTTTGAGTTCATTGCCGACGGCATCGGCGCCCAAAGCACGGTCTGCGGCGGCGGCCGCTATGACGGTCTTGTCGAGTCGCTTGGCGGTCCCGCACTCCCCGGCATCGGCTTCGGGATGGGCATTACCCGTCTGATCCTTGCCATGCGCGCCGCCGGAACGGCCGATGTGCCCGCGGTGACGCCGCGTATCTACATTGCCCCTCTCGGTAAGGCTGCCTCGGTCCGGGCGATGGCGATCTCGGAGAGATTGCGCCGCGCGGGCATCTATGCCGAATGTGACACGATGGACCGATCGCTGAAGGCGCAGATGAAGTACGCCGGCAAGCTCGGCGCGGCCTACACCCTCATCCTCGGGGACAGCGAGGTGGAGAGTGGCCGCGCACAGCTCCGCGACATGCAGTCGGGTGAGCAGACCGAAGTCGATATCGCGACCTTTACGGTGTAAGCTATGATGAGCGAGCTTTTTATCGGCCGCCCCGCCACGGATGAGGGGAGGGAAGCGAAGGAGCTGGCGGCCTATGCGCTGCTTGATGACCTTGGCATCTCCTACACCCGTGTCGATCACGATCCGGCTGCCACGATGGAGGATTGCCTGGCCATCGAGGCCGTGCTCGGAACCTCGATCTGCAAAAACCTTTTTCTCACCAACCGCCAGCATACGGCGTACTACCTTCTCCTGATGCCGGGCGATAAGCCCTTCCGCACAAAGGACCTATCGGCCCAGATCGGTTCGGCCCGCCTTTCGTTTGCCGACGGCGAGGAGATGGAACGCCTCCTTGGCACGCATCCCGGCTCGGCCAGCGTGCTTGGGCTTGCGAACGACAAGGAGCGCGAGGTCGCGCTGCTTATCGACCGCGATATTCTGGGCGCGGCATCGATCGGCGTGCATCCCCTTGTGAACACCTCGAGCCTCGGGCTTCGGATGTCCGATATCCTCGGGAAATTTCTTCCCGCCGTCGGGCATACGTATCAAACCGTCACCCTGTAAAAGAAAAACGCGCCCTGGCGCGTTTTTCTTTTCTCCCCCTTGACAAAACGAGAGGTATATGATATAGTAGAAGCAACTTTCAAAGGCAATGACGGAAGAGGACGCTTGCGAGGAATCCTACAGAGAGTCGGGGGAGCTGAAAACCGACGGAGGGGGCGCATCCGGTCTATGGCTTCCCGAGCCGGGGCGGCGATAGGTAGTCGTCTCCGCGGAGGTGCGGCGTTACGGCACGGGGCTTATAGGAGCCCAAGGAGTGCGCACTGTGTGCGAATTTGAGTGGTACCGCGGATCTTTCCGTCTCAAAGCGTGAGGCGGTTTTTTATTTTCTGATACAAGTTCCAATAAGGAGGATCATCCTATGAGTACACCGAGAATCGAAACCCTTTGCGTTCAGGGTGGCTATAGCCCGAAAAACGGTGAGCCCCGTCAGATCCCGATCGTGCAGAGCACGACCTTTCGCTACGAAACGAGCGAGGATATGGGCAAGCTCTTTGACCTTGAGGCAAGCGGCTATTTCTATTCGCGCCTGCAGAACCCCACGTGTGATACGGTGGCGGCGCGCATTGCCGCGCTTGAGGGCGGCACGGCGGCCATGCTGACCTCGTCGGGGCAGGCGGCGAACTTTTACGCTGTGTTTAACCTTGCTTCCTGCGGCGACCACGTGGTCGCCTCCTCGGCGCTGTACGGTGGCACCTATAACCTCTTTGCCGTGACGATGAAGCGCAGGGGCATCGACTTTACCTTCGTGGCTCCCGACTGCACAGCCGAGGAGCTTGATGCC
>JAZQVJ010000062.1:0-4012 GCA_045631785.1 Eubacteriales bacterium | reverse complement strand
TACCGCCACCGCAAGGAGGATGCCGAGAAGCGCCGCCGTGAGACACACGCCAATATGGAGCGTGTCATTGATATTTTCGATGAGCTTGAAAAGCGCCTTGCCCCTCTGACAAAGGATGCGGAAAAAGCGAGAAAATACCTGGATCTCCACGAAAAAAAGAAGGTCGCGGACGTGTCGCTTTGGCTGTACGACACAAAAAAGCTTCGCTCTGACCTTGCCAAGGCAAGGGATAACTACCAGCTTTCGGCACACGAGCTTGAGACGGTGGAGGCCTCGTTGGCTTCGCTAAACGCGCAGGACGAGCGTCTTTTTTCCCAGATGGAAAGCGGGCGTCTCGCTTCCGAGCAGCTGCTCAACAAGATCAACGAATGCCGCGGGCGGATTCATACCCTCGAAAACGACATCTCGGTGCTTGATACCGAGATCCGCCATAAGACCGACCTTGCCGAGGGAAGCCGCAAAAGGATCGGCGACCTCACGCGTGCGGCAAGCACCCTCTCGGGGGACACCTCGGGCTATGATGCCAAGATCAAGGAGCTGCGCGATGAGATGCGATCGCTCTCCGACGAGCGCGTGGGCATCCTTGCCGATTCCCAGAAGCTCACCCAGGCGATCCAGCGCATCGAAAAGGAGCTGGATGCCTCGCTGACGGCCCTTGAGAAGCAACAGAATGCCGCCCTTGACCTCAAGGTCAATATCGACGTCCTGTCGCGCTCGAAGAACGAGGACGGCAACCGTGGCGAGGGGATCACTGTCGCCCTTGCCGAATGTGAGGAAAACGGGAAACGCCTTGAGGGCGAGGTCGCGCTTTGCGAAAAAAACGTCGAGGGCTTCCATCAGCGTGTCGGCGAGATCGAGGCCGCGATCGCGGGGGCTGACCGTGAGATCGAGGCGCTTCGCCGTGAGCGCGAGGCCCTCTCGGAGGAGTGCGGCCGCCTGCGTGCGGACAAGACCGCCCTTGAGGAGGCCGCCGCCGCCCTGCGCCGCATGGAGGAGCATTTTGAGGGCTACGGTGAGGCCGTGCGCTTTGTGATGCGCGCGGCGAATGAAGGACAGCTCAAGGGCGTCCATGGCCCTGTTTCCCAGCTCATTAACGTAAAGCCCGAGCATGTGATCGCCATCGAGACCTCGCTTGGTGCCAATCTCCAGCATATTGTGGTGGAGGACGAGAAGGTCACAAAGGATGCGATCCGTCTCCTGAAGGAAAAACGCGCCGGGCGTGCGACCTTCTACCCCATCAGCACGATCCGCCCGGGCAACGAGCCTGACGAGATCCGTGCGGCGGCTAAGTTTCGCGGCTATATTGACCGCGCCGACCGTCTTGTGGAGCGCGATGCCGAGTATGACGACATCATCGAGTGGCTTCTGTCGCGTACCGTCATCTTTGATACCCTTGATAACGCCTCGGCCTGCGCTCGAGAGCTCCGCTACCGTCTGAAGATCGTTACTCTCGACGGTCAGGTCATCAATGCCGGCGGCTCGTACACCGGCGGCGCCTTGCGTGAAGGAAAGGGAAGCGGGATCCTGTCCCGTGGGACCGACATTGAGAGCAAGATGGAGGAGGCGAAGAAGATCGCCTCGAGGATCCTTGTGCTTACGGGTAAAATGGCAGACAAGGAGAAGGCGGTTGCCGATCTTGATGCCGAAAAGAAGGATAACGAGCAGCAGAAGGACCTCTTGCAGGCAATGGCGAGAGCGCAGACAACGGCGCTTGACAGTGCCAAGGTGCGCCTTGCCGCCAACGGAGAGCAGATGGACACGCTCCGTGCCGAATACGATGCCATTGTCAACAAAAATCGACAGGCCGAGAGCGAGCTTGCAACCCTCGGTCGATCGCTTGATGCCGCCAACAAGAATATCAACGCTATGCGCGAACGGCGGAACGAGCAGGATGAGGAGCGCAACCGCTTAATGGACGAGCGTACGGCTGCGATGGACGAGGCCAATGCCCTTGCTCTGCGTGAGGCTGAGATCACAAAGGAGATCGAGATGAACGATCGCCTGCGTGAGGGGATCTCCTCGCGTCTTGCTGATCTGCACGCCGAGCAGGATGAACAGAAGTATCTCGTGGCAACCTATGAGAAGGAGATCGCCTCGATGCGGGAGCGCCAGGATGCCTCCAAGCAGGAGGCCGAGGCGGCGGGACGTGAGCTGAAGGAGCTGAGTGAGCGCCGCGGAGAGACCGAGAACGGCGTCTCCTCCTTCAATACCCGCCTTGGCGAGATCCGTGAGCAGATACGCGTAAAGCAGGAGCAGAAGGACCGTGCCGCGAACTCGAACTTCTCGGCAGAGAACCGCCTGCGCCGACTTGAGGAGGAGCAGGAGAGGATCGGCTCGCGCCTTTGGGACGATTACGAGATCACCTTTGACGATGCGATCGCCCTCGACTATCCGCCCGTAACGGCGGAAAACCGTGCCGAGGTCGCCTCCCTCCAGCAGAGCTGCCGCAACTCGATGCGCGCGCTTGAGCCGGTCAATCTCGGTGCGATCGAGGAATACAAGGAAGTCAAGGAGCGCTATGATGAAATGTCCTCGCAGGTCATTGACCTGCGTGAGTCGTATGACAAGCTGACGGCCATTATTGACGAGCTTGAGGCCGAGATGAAGGCACAGTTCGTGACCGCCTTTGATGCGATCAATTCCAATTTCGGCACGGTGTTTGCCGAGCTGTTCGGCGGCGGTCAGGCCGAGCTGATTTTGACCGATCCCGAGGACGTGCTCAACTGTGGCATTGACATCAAGGCGGCGCCCCCCGGCAAGATCATCAAGAACCTCTCGCTGCTTTCCGGCGGTGAGCAGGCCTTTGTGGCGATCGCGCTCTTCTTCTCGATACTGAAGGTCAATCCAACGCCCTTCTGTATCTTTGATGAGATCGAGGCCGCCCTTGATGCCGTAAACGTCTTCCGTTTCGGCGAATACATTAAAAAGATGTGTGAGGAGACACAGTTTATCCTGATCTCCCACCGCCCGGGTACGATGGAGATCGCGGAGCGCCTTTATGGCGTGACGGTGCAGGAGCGCGGTGTTTCGCGCGTTCTGCCGATGAGCCCGACCGAGATGGAGCAGATGAAGAAGGAGTTGCAGGAAGATGGGGTTCTTTGAAAAGCTCAAAGCCGGCTTACGCCGTACAAAATCCGCCCTCCTCGGCACCGTGGAAAGCGTTCTCCGGTCCTTTGTCAGGATCGACGAGGATCTTTTTGACGAGCTTGAGGAAGCGCTCATCATGGCCGACGTTGGCGTTGAGACCACCCAGTATATTTTAGACTCTCTCCGCGAGCGCCTGAAGGAAAAGCGGATCACCGAGCCCTCGGCCGTCCGAGGTGAGCTTTACGAGATCCTTTCGGAGATGATCGGCGAGGACGAGGGGCTGCATCTTACCCCTTCACCGGCGGTGATCCTTGTTATCGGTGTCAATGGCGTTGGCAAGACGACGTCGATCGGGAAGATGGCTGCTGCGCTGAAGCACGAGGGGAAGCGCGTGATCGTAGCTGCTGCCGACACCTTCCGTGCGGCTGCCGCCGAGCAGCTGAAGGTGTGGTGTGACCGCGCCGGGGTGGATATGATCCGCCAGGATGCGGGGGCCGATCCTGCCGCTGTCGTTTACGATGCTATCGGGGCAGCGGTCAGCCGTCGCGCCGATGTCCTGATCGTGGATACGGCGGGGCGACTTCACAACAAAAAGAATCTGATGGATGAGCTTGCGAAGATCAACCGCGTGATCGACCGTCAGCTCCCCGACGCCACACGCGAGACGCTTCTCGTCTTGGATGCGACCACGGGGCAGAACGCCGTCAGCCAGGCGAAGGAATTCCTGGGGGCGGCCAACATCACGGGCCTTGTCCTTACAAAGCTTGACGGAACCGCCAAGGGCGGCATTGTCTTTTCGATCCGCCGTGAGCTTGGCATCCCCGTGAAGTTCGTGGGTGTCGGCGAGGGGATCGACGATATGCAGCCCTTCTCGGGTGAAGAATTTACTAAAGCAATGTTCTCGGAGGATGGCGAATGAAAGCGG
>JAZQVJ010000061.1:0-11859 GCA_045631785.1 Eubacteriales bacterium | reverse complement strand
CCGCGCCCCGCAGGGAGCGCGGTCCGAAAACCAAGGCAATTCGCACCGGGGACCTCGCTCACCAGGGCGAATCCCCCCGATTGCTCCCAAAGGGAGCAGAGTTCGAGAAAAAGGGCACCCGTTGGGGTGCCCTTTTCTGTGGCGGAGGAGAGGTTCACTGTTCACGACCGCGCTCCGCAAGGAGCGCGGTTCGATGGGTGACGGCGGTGTTGTCCCCCCTGCACCTCGGGGCGCTGTCGAAATACCTTGCTTTTTTTCCGGATGTGTGCTATAATGGGGCGTAACTCATACGCGAGCAAGCTCACCTTAGCCTTTTCATATGCGTTTACTTGCGATCGGTTAGGAGTATATTTTGGAAAATACAGCTGTTAAAAATAATAAAAAAATGAAAATATGGACGATCCTCATCTCTGTTGCTCTTGTTGCGGGAGTCTTTATTTTCCTGTTTTCCGGCAAAAATTTTGACGTTCTCAAGGTGCTCCTTAACGAGAACAGTGACAAGGATGCCATCAAGGACGCCCTCTCCACGTTAGGTATCCGAGGGTATATCGCCATTGCCTTTATGTCAATGCTCCAGGTGGTCTTCACCTTCCTCCCGGCCGAGCCGGCGGACGTTCTTGCCGGTATTGCGTTTGGCTTCAAAAACGGCGTTTTTATCTCGTTCTGCGGCGTTGTCGTCGGAAACACGGTAATCTATATCCTGTACCGCGTTTTCGGCCAAAGGCTGACAGAGTATTTCAAAAGCAACAGCGATTTTGACTTTGACAAGGCACGTTCGTCCGGCAAGGTTACGCTCGTCATCTTTATCCTTTATTTCTTGCCGGCCATTCCTTACGGACTTATTTGCTTCTTCGCCTCCTCTCTTGGCATGAAGTTTCCCAAATATATTACCGTAACCTCGCTTTGCTCGATTCCCTCGATTATGATCGGCGTTGGTCTTGGCCACGTGGCCTTTGCCTCCAGCTTCTTGGTGTCGCTTTGTGTCTTCGCGCTGATAATCATCCTGCTTGGTATTATGTGGCGCTACAAGGAGTACATCTTTAAGCTCGTTAACGATTACGTGGACCGTGCCGCCAAGAAGGCGCGTATCCCCAAGCGCCCCAACCCCTTCGTTCTCTTCGTGTTGATGCTGGGGAGCCGTTTGATCTTTGATACTAAGATCAACGTCAAGCTCAAAAACAACGTCGGTCGCCTGCAACGCCCGGCCATCGTCCTTTGCAACCACGGCTCTTTTGTTGACTTTGTGTACGCGGGGCGCCTTCTGCGCCGCGAGCGACCGAACTTTATCACCGCGCGCCTCTATTTCTACCATAAGCGCCTCGCCAAGCTCCTCACTCTCCTTGGCTGTATTCCCAAAAGCATGTTCTCTGCCGATCTTGAAAACGCAAAGAAGTGCCTGCGTGTTCTTCAAAACAAGGGGATTCTCGCCATGATGCCGGAGGCACGTCTTTCGACCGTCGGGCGGTTTGAGGGGATCCAGGAGTCGACCTACACGTTCATTGCGCGCTCAAACGTAGCGGTATACACTATCCGTCTGTGCGGCGACTACTTCAGCGATCCAAAGTGGGGCAAGGGTGTCCGCCGCGGCGGTATGATCGAGGGCTCGCTTGATCTTCTCTTTAACCCGGGCGAGGCCTCGGCTCTTTCACCCGAGGAGCTGAAGCGGCGCATCGACGGGGCACTCTCCTACGACGAGTTTGAGTGGATCAAGGACAAGCCCGAGGCTGCCTTCCGTTCCCGCCGATTGGCCGAGGGACTTGAGAACATCCTGTGTCTTTGCCCACGGTGCCATTCCTACTGCTCGATCGGCACGCTTGGGCAGGATCTCGCCTGTACCTCGTGCGGCCTGCAAATGTCGCTCTCCGAGCGTTACGATTTCTCGGAGGAGGCTCCGTTCCCGAACTTCGCCGAGTGGTATCACTGGCAGACCGAGGAGTTTGCCCGCAGGATCGATGCCGATCCGGACTATAAGCTGGAGTCCTATGTCGAGCTTCGCCATTCGTCGGAGAATGGGAAGCGAATGACACGGTATGCGGGCGACGGCTTCTGCACGCTGGACCGTAGCGGTCTTACCTATCGCGGCACACGGGACGGAGAAACGATCGAAAAGCACTTCCCCATGTCCCAGATCTACCGATTGCTCTTTGGCGCCGGCGAGGATTTTGAGATCTATGAGGGTAAGGAAATCTGGTATTTTGTCCCCGAGGACAAGCGCTGCTGCGTCGCCTTCTATATCGTCAGCGGCCTTTTGTCAGCGGAGAAATGAGGCAATTATATGTTAGCTTTTAAGGAAAAAACTCCACAGCAACGTACAGAATCGTTTTCTCACATCGGGCGCAAATCCTTCTTCGTCGTTTTGGCCCTGCTTTCCGTCATTATTCTCTTCTCCGGTATTCTGACCTACATCGTTCCCCAGGGACAGTATGCGCGAAATGAGGACGGAACGATCATCGACGGCACCTTCACCCAAGGCGTGGCTGAGGGGCTTCCGCTTTGGAAGATCCTGACAGCCCCGGTGCGTGTCTTTGCCTCTGAGGATGCTCTGACGCTCATTATGATCAGTATCTTCCTTCTGATCATGAGTGGCATTTTCAATCTTCTTGAAAAAACCGACGGGATCCGCATCATTATCGGCAAAACGGTCAAGCGTTTTTCTGACCGAAAGGAAGCCGTGGTTATGATCATGGTCTTCCTGTTTATGGCTTTCGGCAGCTTCTTCGGTATGTTTGAGGAGCTTGTAACGCTCCTGCCGCTTGTGACCGTCTTCATGCTTTCGATGGGGTTTGATACGCTGACCGGCCTTGGCGTTTGCATGATGGCCTCCTGCTTTGGCTTTTCCGCCGCTATCACCAACCCCTTCTCTGTCGGCATCGCGGCCGATCTCGCCGGTACTCGCGTCTTTGACGGTGTTTGGCTCAGGATCGTCTTCTTCGTTCTCATATATGCTGCAGTCTGCGCGTTTTTGCTATTACACATGCGGCGCATCGCCAAGGATCCCGCAAGATCCCTGACGTATGCGACCGATACCGAGCGACTTCGCACCCTGGATATCGATACATCCGAGGACGAAATGCCAGAAACCCAACGCGTTTTCCGCATTTACCTCGTATTCTTCCTCGCCCAGCTGGCCGTCCTTGTCTTGATCGCCGGCATCCGTGCTATCTCAGGTCTTGCGATCCCGATCCTTTCTGTCAGCTTCCTCTTTGGCGGCATCCTTGCAGGCCTCCTTGTCTGTCAGCGCAAGAGCGACGTCTTCCGCCATATCGCACAGGGGGCGCTCTCGATGCTCCCTGCCGTCGTTATGATCGCCTTTGCCTCCTCCGTCAAGCTCATTATGTCCGAGAGTGGGATCCTTGACACGGTAATGCACGGCGTTGTCCGCATGTTTGACGGGAAGAACAAATTCCTCTGCATCATCCTCTTCTATTTCCTGATCCTCTTTTTACAGGTCTTCATCGGATCGTCGTCGGCAAAGATCATGCTGATCATGCCCATCATCCTTCCGATCGCACAAACGCTCGGGCTCTCGCCCACCATCGTGATCTTCACCTATTGCATTGCCGATGGCTTCACCGACGTTATCCTTCCCACAAATCCCGTGCTTCTTATCGGCCTTTCGATGGCTAATATCTCATACGGCAAGTGGGTAAAATGGACGTGGAAATTCCAGATACTGATTTTCATTGCCACGATCCTGCTTCTGCTGTTTGCCGTCACCATCAACTACTGATGGGCAAAATACACCAAAAAAAGAAAGCCGCAAAAAGCGGCTTTCTTTTTTGTTATCTGCGACCGCAGCCGCAGCCGTTATCGGATGAGCTGTCGCCGTTAGCACCCACAAGGTCGGAGAGAGAGGGGGGGCAGAACTCATTGACCGGGAAGGCCATTTTACGGAAGAGAGCGCAAGGATCGTCCTGCTCATCGCAACGGCACTCCTTATCGGGCACACAGTATTCCTGTGCGCTGATAAGATACTGCGCGGGGCGCTCAATGCGGATGACCGAAAAGATGCCGATGGTAACGAGCAAGCGGTTCCCCGTGTCATTATCGACCAGGCTGCCTGCAACGGACGCACGGATGGGCTCGGGAATGTCACAGCAGCAGCACGTGCAGCAGCCGACGGGAGCGCAGGGCTCGACCACGGTAGCCGAAAGCAGAACCGGCTCCGCCACCTCAACGACTGCGATCGGAAGGTTCGTGGTGCAATTATCAAGCTCACCAATATCGCAGGGGCCGATGGCGGGATCGCTGCGATAGATGTTGACGTTGCCGGTGCTGCCGTAAAGGATAACTCTCTTTTCAACAACGGCAATGCCGCAGAATTCCTGGTTCCTGCCGATGCCCATGCACGCCTCAAGCTCGACCTTGATATAGAAGCGGACGGTCACCTGGTAGAAGCCGCGGTTAAAGCGAACGGGATCCACACCCACGAAGGTCCAAAGGATCTTGGCCCCCGTTGTGCGGACAGATGTGGTGTGATCAATGATCTCCTGCCCAAATTCGGAGAGATAGACGCGGACGTCCTCGTAGCAGTCCTTGTCGCGGCAGGAGTCAAGCACACGCAGGGTATCGATACAGACGGTATCCCTCTCACCCTGACGGTTGCAGGTCGAGAGAGGGGATCCTCTATTATCAGACATGTGGTTTTCCCCCTATCATGGAATTATCGAGATCACGGGTATCTCGATATTAGAGTATGCAAAGGGAGGCCGGTTTGACCGCAGCCCCGTGGGGGAAAGAAAAAGATGGCGCCCTTTCGGGCGCCATCGGTAAACACAGATCAGAAGTATTTGGCAAACGAGGCCGGAAGCTCCTCAGGGGCAGCAGAAACCGTCGCCGTGAAGTTGAAGCTCCCCTCGCCGGCAATGGCATCGATCTTTGCCAGGATCTCATCAAAGGCCTCGAGGCCACCGCAGATGCGGAGCGTGGAATCAAGGAAAATATCGGTGATATCGTAGTTGCTGGCGGCCATACCGGCGATAAAGCCGTAAAGCGATGCCGCATCGGTGATTTTATAAGAATCGGTATCGACAAGGCGAACCTTATGTGTGATATCTTTGTTGAGCGTCTGCCCCTTTTCGATGCAGATGACGCACCCCTTGGAAGCATTGACAGCAGCGTTGACCTGCTCGATCAGCATCTTGGTCTTACCGGTGCCCTTTTTTCCAACAATCAATTTAACCATATGAACTTCCTCCTAAGAGTATTGGGAGAATCTCCCTTGTCTATATGATACACTATTTTTGGGCGAATTGCAATAGGTTTTTGCGAAATTCACTCAAAATTCAAGGCGTTCCGCCAGTGCCGCCCGTGCTTCCTCATATCCAGGCTTGCCGAGCAGGGCAAACATGTTCTTTTTGTACGCTTCAACACCGGGCTGATCGAAGGGATTGACTCCCAAAAGATACCCCGAGATCGCGCAGGCCATCTCGAAGAAATAGATCATATAGCCGAGAGAATGCTCGCTTCTGTCGGCAAGCTCAAGCACAAGGTTCGGCACGCCGCCGTCGTTGTGGGCGAGCAAAGTGCCAAGCATGGCACGCTTGTTCACGTAGTCAAGCGACTTCCCCGCCAGGAAGTTCAGCCCGTCGATGTTGGCAGCATCCTCGGGGATCAGGAAATTGGCGCCGCAGTCCTTGATGTCCAGCACGGTCTCAAAGAGCGTACGTCTTCCCTCTTGGATATACTGACCGAGCGAATGCAGATCGGTCGAGAAGATGACAGAGTCGGGGAGAAGGCCCTTATTATCCTTGCCCTCGCTCTCGCCGAAGAGCTGCTTCCACCACTCATTGAAAAGAAGGGCGAAGGGCTCGTAGCCGACAAGGATCTCAACGCACTTCCCCTTGCGGTAGAGCGCGTTGCGGATGGCGGCATAGCGGAGCGCAGGATTCTCCTTGAAATCAGCGACAAGGCAGGCCTTGCGGGCATCGGCGGCGCCCTGCATCAGGGCATCAATATCAATGCCGGCGCAGGCAACGGGTAAAAGCCCCACCGCTGTCAGCACCGAATAACGGCCGCCAACGTCATCGGGAATCACGAAGGTCTCAAAGCCACTCTCATCGGCAAAGTGCTTGAGAGTGCCACGGGCCTTATCGGTGGTTACAAAGATGCGCTCACGGGCGCCCTCCTCGCCGTACTTTTTGTAAAGCAGATCACGGAAAACGCGGAAGGCTACGGCCGTTTCGGTCGTCGTGCCGGATTTTGAAATGACGTTTATACAGATATCCTTGCCTTCGCAAATCGAGAGCAGCTCGCAGAGTGCGGTGGTGCTGATGTTATTGCCCGAGAAGTAAATGTCGGGGGTGTCCTTCTTCATGTTATTGTAAAGAGGGGACTTGACAAATTCGATCACGGCGCGAGCACCGAGATACGAGCCGCCGATCCCAAGGACGACCAGAATATCACAGCTTTTTTTGATGCGCTCGGCCGCGGCCTTGATGCGCGCAAATTCGTCGCGGTCATAGGCTACGGGGAGATCCACCCAGCCGAGGAAGTCGGCACCCGCCCCGGACTTATCCACAACGCGGGAAAGGGCCGCCTCCGCCTCAGGGCGCAGATACTCGAGCTCGTGTGCGGCAACAAAACCTTTAAGAAAATTTTCGTTTACTTTCAAAGACATATCCGTCTCCTCCGAACCATAGTTTGGCTTTCGCTTGGTTACATCTATTATATACCGAAAAGGGCACGGGCGCAAGATGGTTCCTCGGAAAAACGAAAAAAATTACCTCAAAACACGCGAATTTTCGTATTTACGCCCTGCAAGCACCGATAGTGGAATACAAAAGGCGCAAAAGGATGTCAAAATAGTCAATGCGCTCCACGGTCTCGGAGGCCAGGATATCGGCCGCACCGATCACGCGACCGTCCAAAAGGTATTCTGCCTTCCCCACGGTCTCTCCCTCGGCTATGGGGGCTGCAAGGCGCTCGGGAATGTCGTAACGCACCGTGACTCGCTTCTCCTCTCCCTTTTTCACAAGGGCCGAAAATCTCTTGCCGGTGACGGTGAGCGTGTCTTGCTTACCGCCCGTTACTTGAATGGGCTCGGGCATCGGAGTTTCGGAGCTGAAGAGTGCGTAATTTGAAAAGCCGTAATCGAGCAGCTTTTTTGCTTCGGCATTGCGGACATCCCTTGTGGGCGCGCCCATAATAACGGCAATCAGGTGCATTCCGCCGCGCTCCGCCGTTGCGCTGATGCAAAAGCCGGCCTTTCCGGTGGATCCCGTTTTCAGCCCCGTGGCCCCCGGATAAAAACGGACAAGGCGGTTGGTGTTTGTGAGAGTAAAGCTCCCGTCGCGGATGGTATCCTGCCAGATGGTCGTGTAGTCAAGGATTTTCTCATGCTTCAAAAGCTCGCGCGACATCAGCGCGATATCGCGTGCGCTCGTTACGTGCTTTGTTACGGTGTCATCGAGGCCGTTGGTATTCTCGAAAACGGTATTATCCATCGATAGCTCGGCCGCACGCTCGTTCATGCGGCGTACAAAGGCCTCCTCGCTCCCTGCGACGTGCTCCGCCAAGGCGTAGGCCGCGTCGTTGGCGCTGGCGATCACCACGCACTTCAAAAGGTCCTCAAGGCGCAGAGATTCCCCCGGCTCAAGGTAGACCTGCGAGCCTCCCATGCCGGCGGCGGCCTCGCTGATGCTTACGGTATCATCCAAGGAAACACGGCCCTCGTCGATCGCCTCCATCACGAGGAGGAGCGTCATCACCTTGGTGACAGAGGCCGGCGGGAGCGCCGCATCGGCGTTCTTCTCATACAGAACGG
The DNA here is from genome assembly GCA_045631785.1 of Eubacteriales bacterium. Lineage (GTDB taxonomy): Bacteria > Bacillota > Clostridia > Oscillospirales > CAG-272 > UBA1740. The sequence continues at coordinate 4,094 of JAZQVJ010000061.1, read as the reverse complement.
TTCCCGTTGCGGCATCCATCAGAATGGCCGATTTTGCATCTAAATCAAAGGGATATTCTTCGGCAGAAGTCGCGGAGGCGCTGAATGATAGCGGCAAAAGGATAAGACAAAAGGCAAGGATCGCGGAACACAGTTTTTTCATTTCATACTCCCCTTTGGTTGTTCTATCACCAAATATATGACGGCGGTGATGCAAAAATGTCGTGAAAAGGGGGAGAATTCCCAAAGGATATATTGATTTTCTCGCACATATATGGTATACTTACTTGTAAGTATTGGGGAGGTATTGTAATGTCGGATCCTATGCACAGCCCTTATGACGAATATGAAGAAAAAGCGCCCCCGAAAAAGAAGCGCTTTCGTCTTTTTGATACTCAGCGGGAAGGTCTGGGGCTTGACACCCCCGAGGCTCCCATCACTCCCGATCTCAAGGGATTTTTTCGTGCCTTCAAGCGCAATTTCATGCGGCTTGTCCGCGTGAATCTTTTTACTCTTATCGGCAACTTCCCTATCCTCTTTGCCCTTCTCGGGCTTTCCGGGCTATTTAAGATCGATTATATGACGCCGGTGTCCGGCTATTTCGCCGATCTGCGTGCGCTTTGGCTCCTTGAGGGGGGCGGCGATCCTGCCACAATGGCGCTTGTCGGTGCTGTCGGTGTTCAGATCCCCAACAGCGCGATGACGACGACCTCTTACGTTCTGCTCGGGCTCTCGCTCCTCACATTTCTGACCTTTGGCTTTGTGAAGGTGGGGACGACGTATATTATCCGTGCCTTGGTCCGCAACGAACCCACGTTTATGATCTCGGATTTCTTCTATGCGGTCAAGCGGAATAGGAAGCAGGGATTTTTTATGGGAATTCTCGACCTGCTCCTCCTTCTTCTTGTTCCCTTCAATATTTTCGTGCTACTTGAGACGACAGGCGGATTTCTTAATAGCATAGTTTTCTGGACCAACGTTATTATCGCTCTCATCTATCTCTGCATGCGACCGTACATTTATCTGCAGATCATCACCTTTGATCTTAAGATGACAAAGATCATCAAAAATTCCCTGATCTTTTCCCTGCTGGGGGCCAAGCGCAACCTTATGGCGCTGCTTGGTGTCGCACTCCTTATACTCCTTTTGGTCTTCCTGGTCTTCGGTCTTGGCGGTGCGCTCCTTCCTCTTGGCCTTGCGATGATATTCATCCTCTTCTCCGCCGGCTCCTTTATGCACGCCTTTGCCGCGTGGCATAAGCTTGAGGAGATCATGATCATCCCGAGCGATCCCGATCAGCCCGACTCCCCGGCGGAGGTCGAATAGGACAGTAGCTCAGACACCGTTACAAATCGGTATCCTGCCGCGCTGAGGCGCGGCAGGATTTCTTTTAATGCGGCTACCGTGTGCGACTCCCGTCCGCCGTAGTCGTGAAAGAGTATGATCGAGCCGGGGGTGATATTCTTCATTACGTTTTTCACGATCTCCGCCGTGGGAGCGCCCGTCCAATCCCTGGTATCGATGCTCCAAAGCACCACCGAAAGTCCATTTTCGGCCGCAAGCCGGCAGACGGCGCCGCCGCAATAGCCCTCAGGCGGACGGAACAAGGTGGGGAATGTCCCCGTAACATCCTCGATCAAGGCCCCTGTGTCCGCGATCTCACGTACCAACGCCTCCCTTGCCATCCGGGATAGCATGGGATGCGAATAGGTGTGATTCCCTATTTCATGCCCCTCCTCCGCGGCCCGCACCGTGGCACGCCCGTAGAGCTTCAGATTTTGTCCGATCACGAAGAAGGTGGCCTTGGCATCTTGCTCTCTGAGAACGTCAAGGATGGCATCGGTGGTCTTGGGATGCGGCCCGTCGTCAAAGGTAATGGCCACCACCTTCTCCTCGGTGGAAACGCGGTGATAGACATCTCTCTCCGCGCCGAGCGAGCAGAACGCTGTCAGAAACGAGAATAAGACAAGGATCGCAATAAGGACCGTACCCACCCGCAATGCTCGCACCATTTCTTACTCCGCCTCCTTCGCCGTCAGCTCGTCGAGCGTCCCGAAGCGATATCCCAGCTCGCGCCAACGCGCGATCAGAGTGGGTAATATGGCGGCGTTTGTTGCCGACGTTGGATGCAGGAGGACAACGGCGCCGTTATGGGTGTTGGCGAGGATCTTTTCTATGGCAGCATTCGGCTCAGGCTGCTTTCGATTGTCCCAATCCGCATAGGCGAGGCTCCAAAAGATGGTCTTGTAGCCGTTCTTCTTGGCGATCCTCAGGTTCTCCTCGGTAAATCGCCCCTCAGGCGGACGGTAATACATTGCCATTTCTCTCCCCGTCTTCTCGCGGTAAAGGTCGTAAAGGGCGGTAAGCTCGTGCATAAACTCCTCTTCGCTCGTGATGCGGCTCATATCCTTATGGCGCAGTGTATGATTGCAGACGAGGTGTCCCTCATTTGCCATTCGCTCGACAAGCGCCTGATTTCTTAGGATCAGATTGTCAAGAATGAAAAACGCGGCCGGAACGTTTTCCTTTTTCAAGGTATCGAGTATTTTTTCGATATTTCCGTTCTCGTAGCCGGCATCGAAGGTGAGGTAGATCACCTTATCGGTATCCCCGTCGCCGTGGCGGCGATCAACGTAATACGCATCGTGATCTTCGATATAAGAGAACCTCGGCTCAAGGACCGGCTGGCGATGCTCGGAATTCCGCTTCACGTACCACCCATCACCAACGGGCGAAGCACCCGCAAGGGAGGAAACGAGGATCGCGGCAATAAGAAAAAGTGTCATATTCATCAACTCCTTTTCCTTTATTCTTGTAAAGAAGGAGGAGAATAAACCGTGAGAAAAAGAGGAAAAGCAATAAAAAAGCGGATATCCTGCGATATCCGCTTTTTTATCACTTGTACTTACGCTTACGGGCTGCCTCAGCCTTCTTCTTACGCTTCACGCTGGGCTTCTCGTAATGCTCTCTTTTGCGAAGTTCGGTGAGAACACCGGACTTGGCGCACTGTCTTTTGAAACGACGGAGCGCGCTGTCAAGAGATTCATTTTCTTTTACTCTGACTTCAGCCATTCTTTATCCCTCCCCTCGCTGTCAGCAAGAGACAAAATTTCAAACGAACACTAACATTATACTTCCTTTTTTCGCCTTTGTCAATAGAATTTTCTATTTCTTAGCGAAAAAGTTTTCGGCGGCCTTCAGCGTGTTGCAAAGGAGCATCGTAATGGTCATCGGCCCTACGCCGCCGGGGACGGGAGTGATGTACGAGGCGACCTCGGCAACACCGTCAAACTCCACGTCGCCGCAGAGCTTCCCCTCCTCGGTACGGTTCATTCCAACGTCAATGACCACTGCCCCGGGCTTCACCATATCCGCCGTGATCATCTTCGCACGCCCGACGGCGACGACGAGGATATCGGCCGTGCGCGTGACGGCGGCAAGATCGGCAGTCTTCGAGGGGCACACCGTTACGGTCGCATCCTTTTCAAGCAAAAGCAGAGCCTGCGGCTTGCCCACAATGTTGCTCCGCCCAACGACCACCGCCGAGCGCCCTCGGCAGTCAATGCCGTAGAATTCGAGAAGCTTCATAACGCCGGCGGGGGTACAGGGAACAAAATCGTATTCCCCGGTCATCACACCGCCAACATTCTGCGGATGGAAGGCATCCACGTCCTTTTCCGGGTTGATCGCCAGAATGACGGCCTCCTCCGAAATATGCTTCGGCAATGGCAGCTGGACGAGAATGCCGTGAATGGCATCGTCCTTATTGAGATCGGCAATGAGCGAAAGAAGCTCCTCCTCCTTAGTGGAGGCGGGGAGTGTGTAAACGCGCGAGAGGAAGCCGACCTCCTCGCAAGCGCGATGCTTGTTTCTTACATAGACCTGCGAGGCGGGATCCTCACCGACAAGAATCACGGCAAGCCCGGGGACTGTGCCGTACCGTTCCTTAAAGGCAATGCATGAGGTGCGAAGCCCCTCGCGTACCGAGGCAGATACTGCCTTTCCGTCAATTAAAGTTGCATTCATTACAGTGTTTCCTCTTTTATTGAATTTCTTGACCGTCAGCAGTACGGAAGGCGGTCGTGCGGCGCGTCCCCTTGATCGCGTGATACAGG
>JAZQVJ010000060.1:0-1196 GCA_045631785.1 Eubacteriales bacterium | reverse complement strand
GGTCGGCAACGATCCTCTCGTATGCTTCGTTGATCTCGCGCATCTTACGGTTGGCAAGATCGCCCTTCACGGGGTCGTCGGCAAAGTTATCGGGGTGATATTGCTTGGCGAGGGCGTGATACGCCTTCTTGATCTCGGCGTCGGTCGCGGTATACGCTACGCCGAGAACCTTGTAAGGATCCATTCGTCACCCCTCCCTCCGAATTAAATCTTCTTTCATTATATTCTATTTTTATGCTAAAAGCAAGAGAAAATCGGCAAAGAGGCGGAGAAAGGCGACAAAAAGCGCCCCGAAAAAGCTGCCGTCTCTTGCATTTTTTTGAAAGGAGCGCTATAATAGAAGCAAAAAAACGCAAAGGAGCCGCCGCTATGACCTACGAAATGAAGCTGCCGGGCGTTGTGCGTCATCTGCCCATCTGCCCCGTGAACGATACCCTCTCGATCGGCGCCTTCGTTCTCTTTGGGGACGTGGAGCTGACCGAGAAATGTGCCGAGGCGCTTGCCGCCATCGCACCGCCGCATGACGTGATGATCACCGCCGAGTCGAAGGGGATCCCCCTCATCTGCTCAATGGCGCGCCTCCTTGGCGAAAACCGCTACATCCTCGCCCGCAAGGGGCCGAAGCTCTATATGCGTGACGTGATCCGCTATGAGGTGCAGTCGATCACCACCGTGGCGCGCCAGGCGCTCTACCTTGACGGGTATGATGCCGAGTATATGAAGGGGCGCCGCGTTCTGATCGTCGATGACGTTATCAGCACGGGCGAGTCGCTCGCGGCACTCCGCGGCCTGGTTGAGAGTGCGGGCGGCATCGTCGTCGGTCAGATGGCCGTCCTCGCCGAGGGTGACGCCATCGGCCGCCGTGACATCACCTACCTTGCCGAGCTCCCCCTCTTTCATCCCGACGGAACGCCCATGAAATAAGAATCCGCCCGCCAAGCGGGCGTTTTCTTATTTCTTTTTCATTTTCTTGAATTCCTTCATCGCGGTGGTGCTGCCGCCGTCACAAAGCACGTCCACACCGGCAAGATAGCCGTTGCGCTCGTCGGCCACGGTCGCCAGGGCAAAGCCGAGCTCCTCGGGGCGCCCCATTCCCTCCTCCGCCGTGAAGGGGATCAGCATCCCACCGTCCTCCTTCTCAAGGTTGCCCATATCGGTGGCGAACAGCCCGGGGCTCAGCGACACAACGCGGATGC
>JAZQVJ010000059.1:0-7753 GCA_045631785.1 Eubacteriales bacterium | reverse complement strand
CATCAATGACGAAGTCATCCACGGCATTCCCTCAGATACGCGCATCCTTCAGGAAGGCGATATCGTGAAGGTGGATGTCGGCGCAAGGTATGGCGGGTTTACGGGCGATGCTGCCCGTACCTTCGCAGTCGGTGCGATCAGCCGCGAGGCGGCTGCCCTCATCCGTGAAACCGAAGAGAGTTTCCGGCGTGGGGCGGCAGCGGCGCTCTCGGGCAACCGCATCGGCGATATCGGGAGCGCGGTGGAGGAGCATGTCCGCAAGTTCGGCTACTCGGTGGTCCGCAAGTTTGTCGGTCATGGGGTGGGCGCCGAGCTTCACGAGGAGCCTGAGGTCCCGAACTTTGGGACGAAGGGCCGCGGCGTTCGCCTTTTCCCCGGAATGACACTCGCCATCGAACCGATGGTCAACGCGGGCGGTGCGGACGTACGCATTCTGCCCAACCGCTGGACGGTCGTGACAGTGGACGGCTCGCTCTCCGCACACTATGAAAACACAGTGGCGGTGACGGCGAACGGTCCTGAGCTTATGACCGATATCAAATGAGCTATTATGCAGAAGGGGAGGGATTTTTCTGGCGAAGGATGATCTTATCGAATTTGAGGATGGCGTAGTGCTGGAAGCACTGCCGAACGCCACCTTCAAGGTCAAGCTACCCAATGGGCATATCGTGACCGCCCATATCTCGGGAAAGCTACGTATGAACTATATCAAGATCCTGCCGGGAGATACGGTAACGGTGGAGGTTTCGGTCTACGACCTCACCAAGGGCCGCATTACCTGGCGGAAAAAGTAAATTCAGTGCTGAAAGGAACGGTATACAAGAATGAAAGTAAAGCCTTCCGTCAAGAAGATTTGCGAAAAGTGCAAAATCATCAAGAGAAAAGGCCGCGTCATGGTTATCTGCGAGAACCCCAAGCACAAGCAGAAGCAGGGCTAAGCCTTTCACGGTCAAATTAAAACAAAAGGAGAGTAATATCCATGGCTCGTATTGCTGGTGTTGATATTCCCAACAACAAGCGCATCGAGATCGCCCTTACCTACATTTACGGTATTGGGCTGAAGAGCGCACAGGACATCCTGGCCAAGACCGGGATCGATCCGAATACCCGCGCCAAAGACCTCACCGAGGGTGAAGTCGCCAAGCTTCGTGACGTTATCGAAGCCGATTACCACGTCGAGGGTGACCTCCGCCGTGAAGTCGCTATGAACATCAAGAGCATGGTCGAGATCAACTGCTATCGCGGCATCCGCCACAGAAAGGGCCTGCCTGTCCGCGGTCAGCGTACCAAGACCAATGCAAGAACCAGAAAAGGTCCGGCGAAGACGATCGCCAACAAGAAGAAATAAGGAGTGACGAAAGATGGCTAAAGCTATTGCTGGCAAGAGAATTGTCAAGAAACGCCGCGAGCGCAAGAACATTGAGTCGGGTGCCGCGCATATCCGCTCCACCTTTAACAACACCATTGTGACCATCACCGACACCAAGGGCAACGCGGTTTCGTGGGCTTCTGCCGGTGAGATGGGCTTCAAGGGTTCGAGAAAGTCCACCCCTTACGCTGCCCAGACTGCCGCTGAGACTGCTGCGAAGGCTGCTGTCGAGCACGGCATGAAGACGGTTGAGGTTTACGTCAGAGGTCCCGGGTCGGGCCGTGAGTCCGCGATCCGCGCACTCCAGACCGCGGGGCTTGAGATCACGCTCATCCGTGACGTGACTCCGATCCCCCACAACGGTTGCCGCCCGCCTAAGCGTCGCCGTGTTTAATTCAAGGGAGGTATAAAGAAAATGGCAAGATATACTGGTGCTAACTGCAAGCTCTGCCGCAGAGAAGGCAAGAAGCTGTATCTCAAGGGTGACAAGTGTCTCTCCTCCAAGTGCCCCGTTGAAAAGCGCGGTACTGCCCCCGGCCAGCACGGTGCTGCCCGCAAGAAGGTTGAGGATTACGGCAGACATCTCCGCGAGAAGCAGGCGACGAGACGCTACTACGGTGTTCTCGAGAGACAGTTCAGAAACTACTACGAGATCGCCGAGGCGAAAGAGGGCATGACCGGTGCAAACCTGCTCATCCTCCTTGAGCGCCGCCTTGACAACGTGGTTTACCGCATGGGCATGGCCGAGAGCCGCAAGGAAGCCCGTCAGCTCGTTCTGCACGGCCACTTCACCATCAACGGCAACAAGGCTACCATCCCCTCGATGCTTGTGAAGGCCGGTGACGTGGTTGCCGTTAAGGAAAGCCGCCGTGACGGTGCCAAGATCAAGGCCCTCGCCGAGAACGCCCCCTCGAAGGTGAAGCCGAAGTGGCTCAAATTCAATGAGCAGAACCTCTGCGCGAAGGTCGTTAGCCTTCCCGCCCGCGAGGACATCGACTTCGATTTCGAAGAACAGCTCATCGTCGAACTTTATTCCAAGTAAGCCTCCGCGTGCCGCATCCTTTGCCATCGGCATACGCGGGGCATTGGAGTGGCATTCAATAGCCAGCCTGACCCCTTGCTTGGGGCCAGCCAACAGAATTATTGTATAGGAGGAGTAACACGATGTTTGAGAAACCCAATATTATCACGACCGAACTGAATGAGGACGGAAGCGAAGGCCAGTTTGTAGTAGAGCCTCTCGAAAGAGGCTACGGCATTACTCTCGGCAACTCGCTCCGCCGTATTCTGCTCAGCTCGCTTCCCGGTTATGCCGTTACCTCCGTTAAGATCGAGGGCGTTCTGCACGAGATCTCCACGGTGGCCGGTGTGAAGGAGGATGTTCCGGAGATCATCCTCAACGTGAAGGGCATTATCGCCAAGCTGTATTCCGAGGGTGCCAAGACGGTTCTTATCGACGTCAGCGGCCCGAAGGTGGTTACGGCGGGTGATATTTCTCCCGATGCGGATATTGAGATCCTTAACCCCGATCACGTGATCGCTACGGTCACCGATAAGTCGCGCTTCTTCATGGAGCTGACCTTTGATTCGGGCCGAGGCTATGTACCCGCCGAGAAGAACAAGCTGAACTACACCTCGCAGCTCGGCCCCGGTGCCAGCGCTCCGATCGGTACGATCTTCACCGATTCCATCTTTACCCCCGTGTATAAGGTGGAATACAAGGTTGAGAACACCCGCGTTGGCAACATCACCGACTACGATAGACTCACCCTGCATGTGCTTACCAACGGTACCTTGAGTGCGAAAAAAGCGATTTCGCACGGCGCCAAGATTCTCAACGAGCATCTCAACCTCTTCGTGGATATGACGGATGAAGCGAAGAACGCCGTCATTATGGTGGAGAGGGAAGAGGCCAAGAAGGAAAAGGTCCTTGAGATGAGTGTTGATGACCTTGACCTGTCGGTCCGCAGCTTCAACTGCTTGAAGCGCGCCGGCATTGATACTGTCGAAGATCTGATCAACCGTACCGAGGAGGACATGATCAAGGTCCGCAACCTCGGCAAGAAGTCTCTTGAAGAGGTGATCCAGAAGCTTCATTCGCTGGGCCTTGACCTGAAATCGGTCGAGGAATGACCATTAACTGTTAGGAGGATACAACAATGCCCGGAACGAGAAAGCTCGGCCGGCCGACCGCTCACAGAAACGCTATGCTTCGCGGCATGGTGACGTATCTGCTTGAGAACGGCAAGATCGAAACAACGCTCACGAGAGCGAAAGAAGTCCGCGCCATTGCGGAGAAGATGATTACTCTCGGCAAAGAGAACACCCTCGCTTCCTACCGTCAGGCTCTCGCCTACATCACGAAGGAAGACGTGGCTAAGAAGCTCTTTGACACGATCGCTCCCGGTTACGAGAAGAGAAACGGTGGTTACACCGCGATCTACAAGCTGGGGCCCCGCCGCGGTGATGCTGCCGAAATGGCGCTCATCAAGCTGGTTGAGGCGGATGCCGACGACGCTGAATAATTCATCCGAAAAAGGGAAGCCTATGGCTTCCCTTTTTTAACCGAGAAAAAAGATGTGGCATTGCCGCCCTTTGGGGAGGTGCAATGCCACTTTTCGTTCTATTAGAGAGAGTCGGCGATGTCGAGAACAAGGCGCTCGGTCTTCTCCCAACCGAGGCAGGGATCGGTGATCGATCTGCCGTAGCAGCCCTCCTCTGCCTTTCCCGCGCCGTCCTCAAGGTAGCTTTCGATCATCAGCCCCTTAACAAGACGGTGGATATCCGAGCTTTGACGGCGGCTCTCCATGATCTCCTTCGAGATGCGGATCTGCTCGTTGTATTTTTTGCCCGAGTTTGCGTGGTTGGTGTCGATGATAGCAGCGGGGTTTTTAAGATCGCGCTTTGCGTAAAGCTCGACAAGGTGGGAAAGCGTTTCGTAGTGGTAGTTGGGGTAAGAGTTGCCGAGCTCGTCCACGTAGCCGCGCAAAATGGCGTGAGCGTAGGGGTTGCCCTCGCTTTGCACCTCCCAGCCGCGATAAATAAAGGCGTGGGGATGCTGGGCTGCAGTGATCGAGTTCATCATGACCGTCAGGTCGCCACTTGTCGGATTTTTCATGCCCACGGGAATGCGGAGCCCGCTGGCCGTCATGCGGTGGTGCTGATCCTCCACCGAGCGCGCACCCACGGCAACGTACGAGAGCAGGTCGTCAAGATAGCGGTGGTTCTCGGGATAGAGCATCTCATCTGCCGAGGTCAGTCCCGTCTCGCGGAAGGCGCGCATATGCAGCTCACGCACGGTGACGATCCCTTGCAAAAGGTCGGGCTGGCCGACGGGGTTAGGCTGATGGAGGATCCCCTTGTAGCCGTCCCCCGTGGTTCTCGGCTTCCCTGTATAGATGCGCGGGACCATCACGATCTTGTCCCGGACACGCTCGCCAAGCTTTGCCAGGCGGTAGATGTATTCGAGGACACTGTCCTCGTGGTCGGCAGAGCAGGGGCCGATCACGAGCAAAAGCTTATCGGATTCTCCCGTGAAGATCTTGCCGATCTCGGCATCGCGCTCCTGCTTTTTGGCGCGCAGGTCGTCGGTCAGGGGGTACTGGGCCTTGACATCCTTCGGGATAGGAAGCTTGCGGATGAAATTCATATTCATGATAGGGTACTCCTTTTCGCTTTTCAGCGCTTTTTCTTGTCAAAGAGAGCGCGGCGTGCGGTCGAGTGACGCATGATCTCGCGCAGGGCCTCTCGGTTTTCGGTATCAAGGTAGTGACGGATCTTGGCCATCTCGGCTTCAAAAAGATCGATCTGTGCCAACAGAGTGTCCTTATTCAGAAGAAAGAGCTCGCTCCACATCTCGTCGTTCAGGCGCGCGATGCGTGTCAGATCGCGGAAGGAGTCGCCCGTGTATTCCTCCAGATTGTCGTAGGACTTTGCCGTCATCAGCGAAACGGCAATGCAGTGAGTGAGCTGGGAAACGTAGCCGATGATCTCATCGTGCTCGGCGGGGGAGAGCGAGGAGATGCAGGCAAAGCCGAGCGTGCGGCCGAGATCCTCGCATAGCTCGATCGCACCGGCGGTATTCTTTTCCGAGGGGGTGACGACGTAGTTGGCGCCGGCAAAGATCGCCTCATCGCTGTATTCAATGCCGGAGCGCTCACGTCCGGCCATAGGGTGTGCTCCGATAAATTCAACGTCGGGACGGAGCATCCCCTGGATCTTATCAACGATGCAGGATTTGACACCTGTCACGTCGGTAAGGATGGCACCCGGCTTGAAGAGCCCTTGATGCTCCTCGATCCACCGGAGGAAGACCGAGGGGTAAAGGGCAAACACGATAAGGTCGGCCTCACCCACGAGGGCGGCTGTGACCTTGGTCGAGCCCTCGGCAATAAAGCCGCGCTCAAGGGCGTAGTCAACCGTCCCTTGGCTCTTTGTGATGGCCTTGACCGTGAAGCCCTGGCGTGTCAGCGACTGAGCGTAGCTGCCGCCGAGAAGACCAAGACCGACAATCAGGATATTCATGTCCTTTGTTAATTTCATAGAATCACCTCTGCGCCTAACTGTGTCAGGGTTTCAAAATATTCCGGTAAACTTTTCTTTACAGCCTCGGCTCCCTCCACCGTGCCGCCGTAAACCGTGCAAAGCGTGGACAGTGCCATGACGATGCGATGGTCGTTGTGTCCGTAAAGAGGGGAGGTGGGGGCATGAAGGGCACCGCCCTTGACGGTGATGCGAGAGGGCTCGAGGATGACCTCGGCACCGAATTTTGAAAGCTCCTGTGCCATGGCGGCACCGCGGTCGCTTTCCTTAATGGCGAGGCGCGCCGTATCGGTAAAGACGGCGCCGCCAAGGGCGGCGGCAAGCGCCATAAGAATAGGGCCAAGGTCGGGGCAATCGGCAAGTGAGAGGGTGGGGCAGCCCGCGGCAATGGCACGGAAGTAGTCGGAGAAGATGCGGTCCCCCTGCAGACTGTCCTCGGCAAGCCCTGTGACGGTCACGCTGTGACCGAGCAGAGCGAGCGCCGCAAAGAAGGCGGCATTCGAGTAGTCGCCCTCAACGGTGACGTCGGTCGGGGTGAAGGAGTTGACGGCAGGGACGGTGAGGGTAAGAGGATCGGTCCATGCACAGCTGACACCAAAGGCCGCGAGTGCGGCGACGGTGAGATCGATATAGGAACGGCTTTCAACGGGGGGGAGCAGGCGGACGGTGCCCCCTCCTGCCAAGGGGAGTGCGTAGAGGAGCCCCGTGACGAATTGGCTGCTGATGTCACCGCGGACGGTGTACTCACCGCCGCGCAATCGCCCTGCGACCGTGACCGAGGCCCCCTCGCGGCGGAAGGTGTGCCCCTCGGCCTTGGCGATCTCCTCGTAGACCGAGAGTGGGCGGGCAAAAAGCCGTTCGCTCCCGAAAAGGCGGGCGGGTGTGCCCGAGAGGAGGCAGAGGGGAAGCATAAAGCGGAGCGTGCTGCCGCTTTCACGGCAGGGGAGCAGACGTTCGCCGCCGCTTGCGGTAGGGGAAAAGCCACGGACGGTGGCCACGTCGCCGGAGAGCAAAATGTCGGCACCCATTGCGCGCAGGCAATCCACGGTGGCTAAAATGTCCTCTGAGGCGGCAATGCCCGTAATGCGGCTTGTGCCGCCTGCAAGCGCGGCGCCGAGCAAGAGGCGATGCGCCATGCTTTTTGAGGGGGGAGCCTTGACGGTGCCGGAAAGATGCCCGGGCTTGATGTTGACCGTCATGCCTTCACTCCTTGTGAGAGGAGAAGGTCAATGGCCTCGAGATAGCCGTCCGTGCCGTGTCCCGAGACCGTGGCGATACAGGCGGCCCGTATGTAGCTCGTGCGGCGGAACTCCTCGCGTGCATTGACGTCCGAGATATGGACCTCGACGGTCGGCACCGCGACGGCCTTTACGGCATCAAGCAGAGCAATGCTCGTATGCGTATAGGCGCCGGGGTTGATGACGATACCGTCGTAGGTGGCGTAGGCCGATTGGATGGCATCGACAAGATCCCCCTCGTGGTTGGACTGCACAAAGTCAACGCCGATGTCAACGGCGGCGGCATGGGCGCGGATCTTCTCAAGCAGATCCGCGTAGGTCTCCCTGCCGTAGTGGTCGGGCTCGCGGATCCCGAGCATATTGAGGTTCGGACCGTTGATGACGAGAATTTTCATAGGAAGAAGTCCTTTCGTATGGCCTCGGCGGCCTCATCCGCACTCCCCTCGTTCGCGATGCGTACATCGGCGGTTGCGAGATAACGCTCGTACCGTTCCTCGTAGCGGCGGCGGATGTCGTCGGCCGAGGAGGCCAAGGGGCGATCGGGGGTGGGGAGGAGTGCCTCAAGAGGGCGGTCGAGAAAGTAGAGGCGGCCCGTGCGCCCAAG
>JAZQVJ010000058.1:0-4955 GCA_045631785.1 Eubacteriales bacterium | reverse complement strand
CCCCAAGCCCTACGGGCTATATGCACATCGGGAACCTGCGTACGGCGCTCTATTCCTATCTGATCGCCCGCCATAACGGCGGCCGCTTTATTCTCCGCATTGAGGACACCGATCGCGAGCGCCTTGTTGAGGGCGCGGCCGACGTCATCATCAAGACACTGGCCGATACCGGCCTCCGCTATGACGAGGGCCCGATCGTTGGCGGCGAGCACGGCCCCTACGTGCAGAGCGAGCGCCGCGAGATCTATCAGAAATACGCGAAGGAGCTTGTCGAGCGCGGAGCTGCCTACTACTGCTTTTGCACCAAGGAACGGCTGGAGCGCCTCCACGAGGAGGATGAGAACGGCGGCTACGACCGCCATTGCCGCGATCTCTCGCCCGAGGAGGTCGAGAGGAACCTTGCGGCCGGGATCCCCTACGTCATCCGTCAGAAGATGCCTACCGAGGGCGTGACCTCATACACCGACGAGGTCTTTGGCGAGATATCGACCGAGAATGCCGAGCTCCAGGACCAGATCCTTTTGAAGGCGGACGGCTATCCGACCTACAACTTCTGCCATGTGGTGGACGACCACCTGATGGGCGTGACGCACGTCGTGCGTGGGAGCGAGTACCTCACCTCGACGCCCAAATATGCCCTCCTTTACGACGCCTTCGGCTGGGCGCGCCCGCATTACGTCCACCTCCCCCTCCTGATGGGGCGCGGTGAGGACGGCACGGTATCCAAGCTCTCGAAGCGCCACGGCGCGGTCAGCTTCCAGGATCTTGTGGCCGCCGGCTACCTGCCCGAAGCCATCCTGAACTACATCGCCCTGCTCGGCTGGTGTCCGAAGGAGAGCGAGAACGAATTCTTCACACTCGGAGAGCTTGAGGAGCTTTTCACCATCGAAGGGGTGAGCAAGTCGCCCTCGGTCTTTGACTACGAAAAGCTGCTTTGGTTTAACGGCGAGTATATCCGCCGCCTGCCCTTCCCGAGATTCTGCGCGCTGGCCACCCCCTATCTGCCTGCCGATCTGCCGGCAAGCATCGACCGCGAGAGGCTCCTCGCGCTCCTGGCCGGCCGCCTCTCGGTCTTCTCCGAGATCCCCGAGAAGATCGCCTTCTTCTCTACCCTGCCCGACTACGACGTTTCGCTCTTCCCGAACAAGAAGAACAAGGTAACGCCCGAGCTTTGTCTGCCCCTCCTGACGGCGGCCGAGGAGGCGCTCGCGGCACTCCCCACCTGGGACAACGACACCCTCTTCACCACCCTCTCCGCCGTTGCAGAAGCCAAGGGTGTGAAGGCCGGCGCCATCTTCTGGTGCTTGCGTATTGCCGTGTCCGGCCAGGCCGTTACCCCCGGCGGTGCCACCGAGATCATGGAGGTGCTGGGGCGAGAGGAGAGCCTGTCACGCATTGCCATCGCCAAGGCCAAATTTTAACCCCATGGGGAGCGCGCCACCGCGCGCTCCCTCTTCTTAAAACGCCCAAGGAGGAGGAACTCTATGCAGGACGTTCTGGATATCATCCGCGCCCGCTTACCCGAGATGTCCAAGGGACAAAAGCGCATTGCCGCCATCATTGCCGACGACTGTGAGCGCGCCGCGTATCTGACCGCGGCAGCACTCGGCGCACTGGCCGAAGTATCGGAATCCACCGTCGTCCGCTTTGCCACCGAGCTTGGCTTTGACGGATATCCTCATTTTCAGCGCACGCTGAAGGAGCATCTCCGCACCCGCTTGACCCCCAATCAGCGTATTGATGCGATGGGGCGGCGCGTGGGGAGTGGCGACCTCATCGAGAAGGTGATGGGTTCGGATATTGAGAGGATCAAATGCACGATGGAGCATATCGACCGCGCCGCCTTTGACGCCGCGGTGGATGCTCTGCTTTCGGCCAAAAACATTTATCTTTTCGGCGCACGGTCGGCCTCCATGCTCTCAGGCTTTCTCGGGATGAACCTCAGCCTTGTCTTTGATAACGTCAAGCCGCTTCAGCCGACGAGCGCCAGTGAGGTCTTTGAGCAGCTGTTGCCCATTGACCGCGGCGACGTTCTTTTTGCCATCAGCTTCCCCCGCTATTCGACGAAGCTCGTCAAGGCCGTGCGATACGCCCACGATCGCGGAGCCAAGGTCATTTCCCTCACCGATACCCCCACCTCCCCGATTGCCGCGGATGCCGACTGTCTGCTGACGGCCGAAAGCGACATGGCTGCATTTGCCGACTCGCTCGCGGCCCCCTTGAGCATCATCAACGCTATCATTGCCGAGATCGCGCGCCGCGAGGGCGACCGGATCAAGGAGCGCTTTGAGCAGATGGAACGGCTGTGGGATGAATACGACGTCTATGCCAAGCCCTGAGCATCTTGCGATCGTAGGGGCCGGGGCAGCCGGCCTCATGGCGGCGGCTACGGCGCTTGCCGAGGGAGCGAGCGTTACCCTCTTTGAAGCCAACGACCGCCCGGGGCGCAAGCTTGCCATCACGGGCAAGGGGCGGTGCAATCTGACAAACAACTGCTCGGTGCAGGAATTTCTGCAAAACGTAACCAAAAACAACCGCTTCCTGAATTCGGCGGCAGCGCGCTTTTCTCCCCTCGAAACGATGGCCTTCTTCGAGGAGCTTGGCGTGCCCCTCAAGACCGAGCGCGGGAACCGCGTGTTCCCGGTGTCGGACCGCGCACAGGACGTGGTGGATGCCCTGTGGTCTGCGGTGCGTGCTGCAAGGCACGTGCGCGGCCGCGTTGAGAAAATTCGCCCGCTGGAGCGAGGCGGATTTTCGCTTCTTGCCGGAGGCCGTGAGTACACGGCCGAGTGCGTGATCCTGGCGACGGGAGGGCTATCCTACCCTAAGACAGGCTCAAGCGGCGACGGCCATCGCATGGCCAAGGACTTGGGACACAGCATAACCCCCATCCTCCCCTCGCTCATCCCGCTGACCTCGCCCGACAATGCATGCATGCGGATGCAGGGACTCGCACTGAAGAACGTTGCCCTCACGATAATGAATGAACAGGGACGCACGCTCTTCACCGATTTTGGCGAGATGCTTTTTACACATTTCGGTCTTTCGGGGCCGATGGTGCTGAGCGCCTCGGCTCATTTGCAGGATCCCTCGCTTGAGGGATACACCGCCACGATCGATCTAAAGCCCGCCCTTGACGAAGCAACGCTTGACGCGCGCCTTCTTTCCGAGCTTTCGGCGGGGGCCAACCGCGATCTCTCAAATATCCTCGCAACCCTCCTCCCCTCGAGCATGATCGAGGTGGCGCTTGAGAAGATCGGGATCGACGGCCACCGCAAGGGGAACTCGATCAGAAAAGAGGAACGGCGGCGGATCCTCACCTTCTTAAAGGGCTTCCGCATCCCGATCTCCGGCCGGCGGCCGATCGCCGAGGCGATCATCACCTCGGGTGGCATTGACGTGCGTGAGGTCGATCCCAAGACAATGCAATCGCGCCTTGTTCCCGGACTCTATTTCGCCGGTGAGATCCTGGACGTCGATGCTTACACCGGCGGCTTTAATCTTCAGATCGCATTTTCAACGGCGCATCTTGCGGCCCGGTCGGCCGCGGCGTCGAGAAAGGAAGTACAACCATGAATATTGCCATTGACGGACCAAGCGGTGCCGGCAAGAGCAGCCTCGCCAAGGCCATTGCCAAGCGCCTTGGGATCATTTACGTGGATACGGGGGCGCTTTACCGCACGATCGGCCTTTACATCAAGGAGCATGGCATTGATCCGCGCGACGAGGTCGGTGTCACCGCCGCCCTCCCCTCGATCGGCCTTTCGCTCCGCTTCGAGGAGGGGGCGCAGAGGATCTATCTCTGCGGCGAGGACGTTGGGGACCGCATCCGCACCCCCGAAATGTCGATGTATGCCTCTGCCGTTTCCGCCATTGGCTCGGTTCGCGCCTTTTTGCTGGAAACACAACGCAAGGTCGCACGGGAATCCTCGGTGGTCATGGATGGCCGCGATATCGGCACAGTGATCCTGCCGGATGCCGACTGCAAGATCTTCCTGACTGCCTCGCCCGAGGCACGTGCCAAGCGCCGCACGGTCGAGCTGACCGAAAAAGGGATGAAGGTATCCTATGACGACGTGCTTGCCGATATGGTGGAACGCGACAGAAACGATTCTACTCGCGCCTTGGCTCCTGCGATCCCCGCAGAGGACGCCGTTTTCCTTGACAATTCCGGTATGACGCCCGAGGAGACCGTCGAGGCGGCGGTTAAAATCATCGAAGCCGCAACCAAATAACGACCATCGGGGGAAGCCTATGAAAAAAGATAACAAGGGCAAGCGGTTTGAGCGTGTGATGCACGCCCTGTTTGCCCCCTGCCTGCGCTTTTTTCTGCGCGTACGCATTTCGGGGAAGGAAAATATCCCGAAGGAGGGCGGCTACGTGATCTGTGCCAACCACATCGCCTTTTGGGATCCCATTTTGATCTCCGCCGTCTTTCCGAGAAGGCGCATGCCGATGTATCTCTCAAAGGCCGAGCTTTTCAGGATCCCGATCCTCCGTTCGCTCCTGCGCGCCTTCGGTGCGATCCCACTGGAGCGCCACGGTAGCGACATCAAGGCCATCCGCCGCGCCATCGCAGTGGCAAAGGAGGGCGAATTTCTGACGGTCTTCCCGCAAGGGACTCGCCAAAAGGGAAAGAATCCGGCCGATACGCCCATCAAATCCGGTGTCGGCATGATCGCGGCACACGCCGGCGTTCCTATCCTGCCGATATGCATCCGTATGAAAAAGCAAAAATACGCGTTCCTCCGCCGTGTGGAGATCCTTGTCGGTCAACCGATCTCGCAGGAGACCTTAGGCCTTACGCTCCCGGATCCCGATTATCGCATCGCCGCCGAGCGCGCCTTTGCCGAGGTGCTCCGCCTCGGGGGCTTTGCTCCGGGTGGGCTCTTGCCCGGGAGTCGGCAATCATGAGGATACTGCTTGCCAAAAACGCCGGCTTTTGCCCCGGCGTG
>JAZQVJ010000057.1:0-1036 GCA_045631785.1 Eubacteriales bacterium | reverse complement strand
GTTTGCGCGCGCCGCCGAGCGAGGGGAGGCACCCTTTTTCGTGATCCTTGACGGGATCGAGGATCCGCACAATCTCGGTGCCATCCTCCGATCTGCCGAGTGCTGCGGCGCCCACGGCCTGATCCTGCAAAAGCGCCGTTCGGCCGGTATCACACCGATCGTGGCCAAGGCCTCGGCCGGTGCCGTGATGCATCTGCCGATCGTGCGTGTGACCAACCTTGCCTGCACGGTGGAAGCTCTGCGTGAGCGCGGCGTATGGATCTACGGGGCCGATATGGATGGCACCGCCTACGATAGCCTTGATTACAAGGGCGCATCGGCCCTTGTTCTCGGGAGCGAGGGCTTTGGGATCTCACGGATCGTCCGCGAGAAGTGCGATTTCATCGCCTCGATCCCACTGTATGGCAAGGTCAATTCGATGAACGTATCCGCCGCCGCCGCGGTCCTCCTCTGTGAGATCGCGAGACAGCGGCATAAGACATAAGAGAGGAGGGAAGACATTGTCCGAAAACGAAACCAAGGACCGTGAATCTATGCAGCCCGATTCCCCCGAATACATTCAGGATCTGCTCTCCCGACTGAAGGAAACGCTTGACGTTTATGAGGCGAAGGATGATACGTCCGGCGATGGCGAGGGGGGCGAGGAAGGCCTGCCCTCCACATCGCCCGCACCGATCTACCCCGAGGGGGAGGATGACGACGATCTCCCGCCTTGGGAGGATCCGCTACCGATTCAGAAGACGGCGATCGTTGAAACTGTCGCCGTGCCTACCGAGCCCACCATCGAGGATGCGCCTGCCATCGAGGATGCGCCCGCCGTCGAGGACGAGCCCGCCGTTGAGGATGCGCCCGCCGTCGAGGACGAGCCCACGGTTGAGGACGAGCCCGCCGTCGAGGACGAGCCCACCGTCGAGGATGAGCCTGCCGTTGAGGACGAGCCCGCCGTCGAGGACGAGCCCGCCGTTGAGGACGAGCCCACCGTCGAGGATGAGCCTGCCGTTGAGGACGAGCCCGCCGTCGAGGACGAGCCCGCCGT
>JAZQVJ010000056.1:0-1494 GCA_045631785.1 Eubacteriales bacterium | reverse complement strand
CACCCACCACGCCGAGATCGTCGCGATCGAGGAGGCCTGCCGCCGGCGCGGCGGATGGCGCCTGCCCGACTGCACCCTGTACGTGTCGCTTGAGCCCTGCCCAATGTGCGGCGGTGCCATCGTGAACGCCCGCATCCCGCGTGTCGTCTTCGGCGCTTACGACCGCCGTGCCGGCGTCTTCGGCTCGGCGATCGACTTCAACACCCTCCCCTTCAACCATCACCCCGAGGTCACGGGAGGCGTCCTCGCGGACGAAGCCGCCGCCATTTTGACCGATTACTTCAAAGAGAAGCGATAAGTCCGCGTGTTTGAATTCAAATGCAAACAAAACACTACAAAAGGAAGGCGTCCCTTGGCGCCTTCCTTTTGTAGTGCCTGCCCGACTTTTTGAAAAGGGCTTGAATTCCTCGCGCATCTATGATATAGTAATACTGTATGAAATTAGACTATTTGGAATGTGGAAAATTTCTGGCGCCGCACGGTGTCCGTGGAGCGCTGAAGGCCGAGATCTGGTGTGACTCCCCCGCAGTAGCCGCTGCCCTCCCCTGCCTCTATCTTGCTACCGGCAATGGGAAATACACGGGCATGCGTCTTTTGCAGGCTTCCCCCTACAAGGGTGGGCTGCTCCTTACGATCGAAGGCATCACAACGCCCGAGGCGGCGGCCGCGCTGCGCTCTGTGATCTTTTACGCCAAGCGCTCCGACCTTGATCCCGAGGGCAAGCGTGTCTTTTACGCCGAGACCTGCGGCCTCCCCGTCTATGATGCCGACAGCGGGCGCCTCATCGGCCACGTCCGCGAGGTGGACACCTCGCGCCCCACCGTCCTTTACGTGATCGACACGGAGGCAGGCGAGGCCCTTCTGCCCGACGCCCCCGAATTTATAAAGGAGATCGATATCGAGCGCGGTCTGACGGTGCGCCCGATACCCGGGCTTTTCGATGAAATTTGAGATCATGACGCTCTTCCCCGAGTTCATAGACGCCTTCCTCTCGTACAGCATCCTCGGCCGTGCCGCACGGGCCGGCCGCTTTGCCTATGAATGTCACAACATCCGCGACTTCTCGGAGAACAAGCACAGGAATGTCGACGACACGCCCTACGGCGGCGGTGCCGGTATGGTCATGGCCGCCCCCCCGATCGTTGCCTGCTTTGAGAGCATCAAGGCAACGCTTGCCGAGGGCGAGCGCGTACGCACCGTTTACCTTTCCCCGCGCGGCCGCCGCTTTGACCAGGCCATGGCTGCCGAATTCGCAAGCCTTGACCGCCTGATCCTGCTCTGCGGCCATTACGAGGGGGTGGATGAACGCGCCATCCTCGAGATCGGGGCCGAGGAGCTCTCGATCGGCGACTTCGTGCTTTCGGGCGGGGAGACCGCCGCGTGCGTGGTGGCCGATGCCGTGGCTCGCCTTTTGCCCGGCGTTCTTGCCGAGCCGATCTGCTATGAGGACGAGAGCATTGCCTCCGGTCTTCTCGAATATCCCCAGTATACCCG
>JAZQVJ010000055.1:0-20627 GCA_045631785.1 Eubacteriales bacterium | reverse complement strand
TTGGGAGTCGGGGGGAGAAGTCAGGGGCGATGCCGAGAAGGGCAATGCTAAGAAGGGCGATTCGCAAAAACCGGGAGCTGCCGCGAGTAAAAAACGGTAATTTGCAAAAACCGGGGGACCGCAAAGAGCAGAAGGAGCAAGCTGTGGAGGTCCGGGGGCTGCGCGGAGGGACAATCCGCAGAAGACAGGGGGCTACCGAAAAGAGAGGCGAAC
Organism: Eubacteriales bacterium; assembly: GCA_045631785.1. Classification (GTDB taxonomy): domain Bacteria; phylum Bacillota; class Clostridia; order Oscillospirales; family CAG-272; genus UBA1740. Next base: position 20,414 of record JAZQVJ010000055.1, on the reverse strand, counting down.
GCCGCAAAATGTTTCACGTGAAACATCGTTGACACGACCTTGGATCAGTGATATAATAATAGTAACCGAGAGAATGGCTCAAGCTTGTTATTCTCGCGGACTTTCGTGAATTTAATTGAGTTTTCAGTTAACCGTTCGCCAATTTTCCATGGAGGAAAGACAGTATGAGCGCCATTTGCCTGGCCTTTGCCAACCAAAAGGGCGGCGTAGGGAAGACCACCTGTGTCATCAACATTGCCGCCGAGCTTGGGAAGCGCGGAAAACGCGTGCTTCTCGTCGATATGGATCCCCAGGGGAACGCCACCAGCGGCCTTGGGATCGCCAAAAAAAACGTGAAGATCTCCTCGTATCAGGTTCTCATCGGGGAATCCGACGCCAAAAGCGCCGTTCTCGTGACCGAATTCAAGAATTTGTCGTTGATCCCCTCGACGATCTCGCTCGTGGGCGCGGAGTATGACCTCCACGCGAGTGAGGAGCGCGGCAAGAACGTGGTCAACGCCCTTGCGCCCATCCGCGACGACTACGACTTTATTCTGATCGACTGTCCGCCAACCCTCGGCATGCTGACGATCAATGCATTGGCCGCCGCCGACGGCGTTATCATCCCGATGCCCTGCGACTTTTTCTCGCTTGAGGGGCTTTCACAGCTCAATCTTACCATCAAAAAGGTGCGGAGCCTGTACAATCCCTCGCTTGATATTACAGGACTCCTCCTGACAATGTACAACAAGCGCTTGCTCCTGACGGCGCAGGTCGAGAGCGAGCTGCGGAAGTATTACGCGGACAAGCTCTTCAAGACCACCATCTCGCGGAGCGTTAAGCTCGCCGAGGCGCCCGGCTTTGGCCGCCCGATCTCATACTTCGACCCGTACGGGAAGGGCGCCCTCGAATACCGCGAGGTCGTCAAGGAGCTTTTGCTCCGCGTCTGACACTGCTCACCGCCGTTTTTTGACTTATTTCGCCCCATTTTCGCGAAGGGGTGCCGTATATTATAAAAGGAGAACTCTATGCCGCCCAAAAAACCGCAAGGACAATGGAGAGGCCTTGATACGCTTTTCCTCGAAAATTCGGTGGAGGAAACCGCCGACAACCGTAAAACCAGCCTCCGCATCGGCCTGATCGAGCCGAAAAGCGGTCAGCCGAGAAAGACCTTTGAGGCCCAGCCGCTGGAGCAGCTGGCCGCCTCGATCGCCACGCACGGCGTTCTTCAGCCCATCCTCGTGCGCGAGCTGCCGAACGGCAAATACCAGATCGTGGCCGGCGAACGCCGCTGGCGCGCCTCGAAGCTGGCAGGACTCCTCGAGGTCCCTGTTATTATTATTGAAGGGGACGAGCGCGAGGCTGCCGAGATCGCCCTTGTCGAGAACATCCAAAGAGAGGACCTGAACCCCGTTGAGGAGGCCATGGCCTACCGCGCCCTGGCGGACGACTACGGGATGACGCAGGAGGAGATCTCGCAGAAGATCGGCAAGAGCCGTTCGGCCATTGCCAACTTTGAGCGTCTTTTGGACCTCCCCGACGAGGTCCTGGCCCTCGTGGCCGCCAAGGATCTCTCGGCAGGACACGCCCGCACCCTGCTTTCTCTCCGTGAGGAGGAGGATCGCATTGCCATGGCGCGGCGCACGATCGCCGAGGAATGGTCAGTGCGTACGCTTGAGGAGCAGGTCAAGCGCGCCCTCCGTGCCAAAAAGGCCGCCGAAAGGATCGCCGCCGAGGATGCCGCCGCCAAGGAGAGCGAATTCTCGGTCGATTACGCCGCCGTCCTCTCAAACCGCCTGATGCGCGAGCTTGGCCGCCGCGTGACGATCGAGGAGGGCAAGCGCAAAAAGACCATCACCTTCTACTACGAGGACAACCAGGATCTTGACGCCTTTCTGCGCCGCTTGTGCGGCGACGCCTTTATGGACGAGGAATAAGCCGTGAATCTTCCCTTTTTCGTCGCTCTCGCGACCGAAGAAAACCCGTATAACTACCTAAATCCCGGTGGGATCGCCTTCAATCTCTCGGTTCTCATTGTCGGATTGCTCCTCGGCGGTCTTTTGGCGGCGATCGCGTCGGTCCTCTATCAGCGCACCGTCAGCCGCTTCTTTGTGGCGCTCCGCCACGCGGATGCCACCTCACCCAAAACCGCAAAAACCCTGGAGGAGCTTGAGATCAAGCCCATCCTTGGGATGCGCCGCGCCCTGCTTTCCCGCACCTCTCTCGTGCGGAAGCTCACCACGGTCGTCCTGCCCGACGGCCGCGTGATCCGCCCCCTCAGAAGCCTTGACGACGATCTTGCCGAAAAGGAGTCGGCCGCCTCGGCCATACACGCCGAGGGGGATGCCGCAGAGAAGGCCGGGGAAAAAGCCCTCGAAGCAAGTGAAGCCGCCGCCGGCACGGACGAAGCCGCCGCCGAAGCCGCCCCCCTTACCCTTGATGCGGCCAAGGGCGCCGACGCCCTGCACTTTGACGTTTTGACCGCCGCCTACTATCTTGACGATCTCCACCGCCGCCGCGCCCAGATCCGCTTTGAGAAGCAGGGCAGCGATCTGCGCTTCCTGATCCCCGCGATCATTGCCTTTGTCATCCTCTTTGCCACCCTGCCCGTATATCTTCCATATTTTGCCAAGATGCTTGACACCCTCCTTTCGTCGGTCCTCGGAGGCCCGCAATGATGCGCCTTAGAAAAAAGGCGCAGCTTGCCCTTTTGATCGCGGTGCTGGCGGTGGCGGTGGCACTTTCCGCGATCCTTGCGGTTGCCATGGCCGGCGATGCCGCGGAACGGCGCCGCCTTGAAGAAGAGCGCCTGGAGAGAGAGAACGAGCAGCCGTTCGTCACAAGCGCACCCCAAACGCCCCCCTCGCTCCTTTCGGGGTACCGTCTGCTTTCGAGTGGGGTGTCGGACTTCAGCCTGCTCTATTTCGGTGATGCTTCGATCTTTGGCCTCGGCGCCTCCGACTTTTATGGTGCGGAGGACGATCCTGCGGCCTATCCCTACCGCTTGAAGATCCGCGCGGGACTCCGCGAGAGCTACGATGCCCCCGGAGGCTTCACCGGTCACGTGTACCCCTACGCCTCTCCCTCGTTTGAAACCGGGCTTGCCGACCTTATCGCGACCTACGATGCCTCGCTCCTCAACTACCGCCTGGCGGTCCTTGCCCCCGGGAACGAGAATGTGTCGGCCACCGGCGGCCCGACCTTTGGGCGCGGCTTTGCCGCTGACCTTGAGAGCATGATCCGCGGCATCCGATCGTCGCTCCCCTATTGTGACGTCCTGCTCGTTGTGCCTCACACCGCCACCGAGGAGGAAGCCGCCGCCATTTTGGCCGTGGCCTCGCACTACGGGCTCGTGACGGTCGACGTGCGCCAAGCCTTTGCCGCCGATGCAACGCTCATGCACGCCGAGGGCGAGCACCGAGGGCTCCCGAACGACAGCGGCCATACGGCGTATGCCGAGGCCATCCTCGCGGCGATCACCGCCGCCGCCAACAGCGGTCACACCTCGCCCTCTCTCCCTGCCGACCGCCTCTATTGAATACAAAGAAAAATCCCCCCGCGTAGCGGGGGGTATTTCATTTTCGGGCATAGCCCTAATACTACCGGCGGCGCGTCACGTGCGCTTTTTGTTGGCCTGCCAGTCATGCATTTGTTATTGGCACCCCGCGAACGGGTTTAGAATTTCTCGCCCCCCTCCGGGAGGGGGGACGGGAGCCGTAGGCGACAGGGGGGAGCAAGCGTATGTTAAAACCGCAAGGATTTTGCATCTTCGTTCTTCCTTCTGCCGCAGGCTCCTCCCCTACCCCTCCTCCCGGAGGAGGGCAACTACGATTTCACCCTATTGCAACGCCTCCGCTTTATATGAAATCCATGCCTTATATCAATCCCTATAGCGCACGCCAATGCTATGTCGCAATTTCCTATTCGCTCATCGGTTAACCTCTCCCCCACCACGCTCCTTGCGCGTGGTTTTCGTTATACAAAAAGACGGACACACCCTACGGTGCATCCGTCTTTTTGTATTGTTTTGTTTACGGCTGGTGCGGATTTTCGGGAGGCGTGGCGGTGGGCTCCTCGGGGGTGCCCTTCCCCTTATCAAGGCGGAGCAGGCGCCTGGCCTTGGCACGTGCGATGGAAAGGCTCTCGCGCAGGCGGATCCTCTCGGAATTCTTTTTGAGGAAGGAACGGAGCTGGCGCTTGTGGTGGCAAAGCTTTTCAGGACAGGAGGCGCAGCGCAGTGCGCGGTTGGTTGCAGGCGAGAAGCGCTCGGGGTGGCGTGCGACGGCGATCTCCCAGAAGATAAGGAGGGTGAGTGCCATGGCAAACAGCGACACGGTCACAATGTTGGGGATAAGGGCAAGGGGCGTGAACATCATGGCGTAGTCCCAGTTGTAGATACGGCAGGAGGCGCAGCATTTGTTCTTCATAAACCATGTCTGAAAGGGGCAGAAAAAGAGAATACAGATCATATCCGCAACCGCGTAAAAGAGTGAGAGGAGGATCAGGATGCCCGCATCGATCACCCCCGTATAGAAAAGGGCGGCAAAGATACCGTTCAGCCCGAGCCACGCCCCCGCCACAGCAAGGGTGGAGCGCCACGTGCCGAGGGCGAAGCGGCCGCCCTCCTCGCCGATGCGCTCAGCCGCCTCGGTGGGCCGGTAGTTACGGCGGAACTGCTTTTGGCATCCCATGCTCTCAAGGCGCGAGGGGAAGAAGCGCAAAAGCATCTCGACAGCGAAGAAAAGCAGGATCGCAAGATGGAGCCAGGGAAGGCGCGAGAGGAAGGCCAGAGGCCGTTCAATGCCGCGCACGCGGCCGATAATGTAGAAAACCAGCACAACCGAAAACATCAGCGAGCGTAAAACGAGCTTTACGTAATGGAGCGCCGAGATCCTTGACAGGCGTTCATGAGTTGCCACGGTTACCCTCTCCTTTCTCCCTTTATATCTCTATTATACCTTGTTTTTGTCTTGACTTCAAGCATAAAATGTCGCTTTTGTTCAAAAAAGGAGCCGACCGCGGTCGGCTCCCTTAATATACGCAAAGATAATACTCTCTCCCCTCGTCATCCCTCGGCCGTTCCTCGTGGCGCGGGGGCGGCAGGGCTGCCGTATCGGTGCGGCGCAGGGCCGAGAGCCCCTCGCCGCTTTTCTTGACGAGCGCCTCACGGCGGACGTAGATCTCAAGCGTCGCGCGGAGAGGATCGGGGGCCGTGGCAACGAGCCGCCTCTCGCCCTCCGAGAGGAGCGATGCAAAGCGGCGGGCGCGCCCCTCGTCCATCGAGGCGTACGGCTCAAGGTCAAGACCGACCTCCCCCTCCGAAAGCGCAACGGCAACAAGCCGACCGGCGTGGCTGATGCTAAAGCCCATCTCCCCCTTGGCGAAGGTGGGCTTCCCCCCGGGGAGAAGCGCCACGGGGGGCGGCTCGGCCCCCGTCATCTCGCGGTAGAGGGAGTCAAGGAGGTGCATCCCCGCGCATCGCTCGGTGCGCGCCCTCTCTCCCTGCGCCTTATCGGCGTAGGCGGCAAGCGACGGCGAGAGAGGCCCAAGTGACGCCGCCGCGCCGATCGGCAGGCAAGCAACGCGCAGCATCACAGATCGAGGATGATCGGCAGGATCATCGGGCGGCGCCCGGTTTTCTTAAAGAGCAGGCGCGAAAGCTCATCCTTCATGCCGTTTTTCATTTCATTGAAGTCAAAAACGCCGCGGTCGAGCATTCCCTCAAGCGTCTTGGTAGCGAGGGAGCGCGCCTCGTCCATCAGCCTTTCGGCCTCCTTGACGTAAACAAAACCGCGCGAAACGATCTCAGGCCCCGCCATGATCAGCCCCTCGTGACGGTCAACGGTGGCAACGACGGCAATGAGCCCGTCCTCCGAGAGCAGCTTGCGGTCGCGCAAGACGGCAGTGCCGACGTCGCCGATGCCCGAGCCGTCCACCAGCACGCGGCCGGCAGGAACGCTCCCCGCAAAGGCGGCGCGCTCACCGTCAAGCTCAAGCACGCGGCCGTTCTCACCGAGGAAGATGTTCTCGGGCGCAATGCCCATAAACTCAGCGATCTCCTTGTGGGCAAAGAGGTGGCGCGCCTCGCCGTGGATCGGCATAAAGTAGCGCGGGCGCGTCAGGGCGATCATCAGCTTCAGCTCCTCGCTGCACGCGTGGCCCGAAACGTGGATGCCCTCGATCGAATCGTCGTTCTCAACGCGGATGCCCGAGGCAATGAGGGTGTTGATGATCTTGCCGATCAGCTTCTCGTTGCCGGGGATGGCCGACGAGGACAGCACCACAACGTCCTGCGACGAGAGCGTTACGCGGTCGTGCGCGCCGAAGGCCATACGGTAGAGAGCCGACATCGGCTCGCCCTGGCTCCCCGTCGTCAGGAGGGTGAGCTGCTCGGGATTATAGCGCTTCATATCCTGGGGCCCGATGATGGTCCCCTCGGGGGCGGTAATATAGCCGAGCTCGACCGCCGCACCAACAACGTTTGTCATACTGCGGCCAAAAACCACCACATGCCGCCCGTGGCGCACCGAGGCATCAATGATCTGCTGCACGCGATGCACGTTGGACGAGAAGGTAGCCACCACAAGACGGCGGTTCGGGTACTTCATAAAGAGATGCTCGAGCGAGTTCCCGACGCGGCGCTCGGAGGGCGTGTAGCCCACGCGCTCGGCGTTGGTGGATTCCCCGAGAAGCAGAAGAACCCCCTCGTCGCCGATCCTGGCGATCCGCCCAAGATCCATCATCCGCCCGCCGATGGGCGAAACGTCGAGCTTGTAGTCGCCCGTATGGAAGACCGTGCCGACCGGCGTATACAGCGCAATGGCCGAGGCGTCGGGGATCGAATGATTGACGCGTACGAATTCGGCACGGAGCGCGCCGAGTGTGATGGTGTCCCCCGCCTTCACGCGGCGCAGATCGGGCTTTTTCGGGAGGCGCACCTCCTCAAGCTTATGGCTGAGGATACCGAGCGTGAGCGCCGTGCCGTAAACCGGCACGTGCAATTCGCGCAGAAGATAGGGCACGCCACCAATGTGATCCTCGTGCCCGTGCGTGAGGAGAACGCCGCGCACGCGGGAGGCGTTCTCGGTCAGATAGCTGACGTCGGGGATGACGAGATCCACCCCCGGCATCTCCTCGTCGGGGAAAGCAATACCGGCATCAATGACCACGATGTCGTTGCCGTATTCGATCGCGCACATATTCTTGCCGATCTCGTGCAGGCCTCCAAGGAAGACAACGCGCAGCTTCGCGGTCGCCCCCTTCCTTGCGCGCCCCTTGGTCGGGCGGGAGGCCTCGTTCTCCTTGCCGCGCCCCCGCGGAGGCGTATCCTTCACTCGCTTCGGCGAGTGAGCGACGGGGTAGAGGGTGGCGGCCTCGCCCCCCCTCGGCTCCCTCTTCGGCTTTGTCCTCGGGGCCTCCTTGCGCGTCTTTTTCGCCGCGTCGGCAGTGGCCGCGCTCTTCCTCGAGGCCTTTGGCGGTACGGGTGCCGCCGGGGCGGCCGGCGGTACACCCTTTTTCTTCGGTGCAGCCGCGGCTTGCTTCACCGCCGTCGATTTCGCGGCGCCGTGCGCTTGCTTCTTCATTTTTTCCATGATAATTCCTTTTCTGTCGCAGCATGCGGAAAATGGGGAGCGTTTCCGCTCCCCCGAAAGAGATACCCGCCGCGACGGACGGCATCCCTCGGGCTTATTTCTTTTTTATGTAAGCCCCGCCGCGCTCTCGAAGGACGCCGTCGGCAGGGATAAAAATCAACACAAAAGAAAGGGGAGAAGTGAGATGGCGCCGAGCGCTGCGCCAAGCAAAAAGGGGAGGAGAGGAGAGGCACGGCGGCGGCGCGGCCGCACAGAGGCCACCTCGCTGAGCAGCCGATGCGCCTCCTGTACGATATCTCTCTCCGACGGACTCCTTGCCGAGGGATCGTCCCTCAGCACAAAAAATACCTCTTCAAACCAACGGCTGTCAGGCTTTTGCAGCCGCACGACACGCTTTTCACATCCCTTGACCATATACAACTCCTCGTTCACTTCAGAGGAAGTATATGCCAAAGGAGGGCACTTTATTCAGCGTATAGCCGAAAATCTCGCGCGTTGGGGAACGCGTGAGTTCTTTTTGAGTCCTTGCATCGCGGGGGGCGGGGCGTGACCGCCCCCGCAATAAAAACTTCTTATTTCCTTCGAGCGAGCAAGCGCAGGGAAAGCGCCTTTTAAGGGAAAACCCGCTTCGGCTGCCCCAGGGATAAAAGCACGGAAAATCGGATGATTTTCCTGTGGTGCGAGCGACGGAAGGTTGCCACCTTTCGAGCGAGCAAGCGCAGGGAAAGCGCCTTTTAAGGAAAAACCCGCTTCGGCTGCCCCAGGGATAAAAGCACGGAAAATCGGATGATTTTCCTGTGGTGCGAGCGACGGAAGGTTGCCACCTTTCGAGCGAGCAAGCGCAGGGAAAGCGCCGATTTTACGGCTTTTATTTGTTCTTCAAGAAAACGTCGAACAGGTTCCCCTCTTTCGCACCCGTCTTGTTATCGGTGGCCTCAAAGCCAAACTCGTCAAGATCGTCCTCGGCGGCAGGAGCGACAGGGGCAGGGGCGGGCTCAACCGCAGGGGCGGGCTCAACCACGGGAGCAGGCTCAACCACGGGCGCGGGCTCAACCACCGGCGCGGGCTCAACCACCGGCGCAGGCGCGAAGGTTGCGGGCTCCTCTGCCACGAAGGGAGCGGGAACCGGCTCGGGCTCAGCCACGGGCGCGGGCTCAGCGACCGGCGCGGGCTCGACCGCGGGGGCGGCAGAAACGGGAGAAAGCGTCTTTTTACGGGCCGGCTTCTTCGCCTTTTCCACGATCACCTCATAGGTATCATCAAGCAGGTCGTCGATGCTGATCCCAAAGAGCAGCTTGATCGCGATCAGCTTCTCCGCCTCGGGATAGGAATCACCAACCTCCCATTTGTAGACCGCCTGACGCGTCACGCCGACAGCGCGGGCGAAGCCCTCTTGGGTGAAGCCGTTGGCCTTTCTGAGTGCCACGATTTTCTCATTGTACTTCATCTTCGTAGAACCTTTCTGTGTGATTTTTATATTTCTTATTCTTCATCAACGGTTTGGAATGCGACCGGGGTGAAGGTATCGCACCGCCAGCCCCCCTCGGTCAGGACGAGCGCAAGCTCAAGGCTGTGGGTTCTTACCTCGCCGCCCTTCGTCACCTTAACGTCGAGCGTGACCTTGGCACGGTCGGTGCCGGCATCGGTCAGGCGCATCGTGTCAAAGAGATACTCGTGCGTCACTCCTCGGTACCAGGACAGCATCGGCTCGCGCTCGGCAAGGATCAGGATGCCCTTCCCCTGCGTGATCGAGCGCTCCTGGTAGTCGTAATAGACGTTCCCCTCGGGGAAGGCCTTCTCGTACAGGATCGCAACAAGAGGGGCAGAATAGACGGCCTCGGCCTCGGCCTTCAGCCCGTCAAGCGAGGTGATGCCGTAGGCGGCAAGCCAGGCTTCGTCAGTCGGGTAATACTTCCCGATGGCGATCGCCCCCTCCGCGACGGGGATGCCGTCACCGAGAAAGGCGATATTGATAGGCACCGATCGCGTGATAAGGTCGCGGGCCACGGGCAGGATCTCCTCCTCGGTCACGTAGTCGGCGCCCTTACCGCAGGCGGTGAGGGGAAGGAGCAGGAGCAGGGAGAGGAGAAGTGCTACCGAGCGCTTCATTCGCCGGCCTCCCCGGCGGGTGCCTCCCCCGTTTTTTCCTCGGCCTCGCCCATTACGGGGACAGGGGCCTCGTCAAGAGGTGCCGCCTCGATCTCGGCCTCGATCCTTTCCTCTCTCTCAAGGCGGGTGAAGGTCACGACCTTCTCATCGGCCGAGAGGCGCATCACGATAACGCCGCCCGCCGTGCGCGAATAGGTCGGGATGCCCGCAACCGGCGTGCGGATAATGACGCCGCCCGAGGTAATGATCATAATATCGTCGCCGTCATCCACCGAGGCGACAGCGGCAAGATTGCCGGTCTTCTCACTGATGTTATGGCAGGCAACGCCAAGGCCGCCGCGGTTCTTCATCGAACGGAAGTCGTCAAAATCCGACCGCTTTCCGAAGCCATTTTCGGTAATTGTAAGGAATTGTTTACCTTCCTCTACGATGGCAACACCGACGACCTCGTCATCCTCGCGGAGCGAGATGCCGCGCACGCCGCGGGCAACACGGCCCATCACGCGCACGTTTTCCTCGGTGAAGCGGGTGGCAAGACCTCGCCGTGTGGCGAGGATCAGGTCACCTCCGCCCTTCGTATGGCGGACGAAGAGAAGCTCATCTCCCTCGTCGAGGACGAGGGCGCGCTTGCCGCCCTTGCGCTGGTATTCGTACTCCGAAAGGAGAGTACGCTTGATGACACCGCGCTTGGTGATCATCGTGAGGTATTCCTCATTCGAGAAGGCGGCGATCGGGATGATGGCCGTGATCTTCTCGCCCTCCTCAAGCTCAAGGACGTTGACGATGTTCGTGCCCTTGGCGGTGCGCGAGGCCTCGGGGATGCGGTACGCCTTGCGCGTATACACCTTACCGAGGTTCGTGAAGAACAGGAGATATTCGTGGCTGTTGGCGACGAGGACGTTCTCAACGAAGTCCTCCTCCTTCGTGGTCATACCCATGATGCCCTTGCCGCCGCGGTGCTGTGCCGAATAGGTGGCGGCGGGCTGGCGCTTGATGTAGCCGCCGTGAGTGAGGGTAATGACGCAGGTATGGCGCGGGATGAGATCCTCAAGGTCGATCTCGTCGGTCGCCTCAACAAGCTCGGTGCGGCGGTCGTCGCCGAATTTATCCTTGATCAGCAGAAGCTCGTCGCGGATGATCTCCTTGACCTTCGCTTCGCTCGCAAGGATCTCGCGCAGCTCGCCGACGCGGACCGCGAGCTTATCAATACGGTCCTCGATCTTCTGGCGCTCAAGGCCCGAGAGCTTGCCGAGCGTCATCTCAACGATGGCCTGCGCCTGCACGTCGGTAAGACCGAAGGAGGCACACAGCTTTTCCTTGGCATCGGGGATCGAGGCCGACCGACGGATGATCTCGATCACCTCGTCGATATGGTCGATGGCCGTCTTGTAGCCCTCAAAAATATGCATCTCGTGCAGCGACTTCTCAAGCTCGTGCCGCGTGCGGCGGATGACGACCTCCTCCTGATGGCGGATATAGTGGTCAAGGATATCGGGGAGCGAGAGGACCTTCGGCTCACCGCCGACGAGCGCCAGCATATTAACGGCGCAGGTGCTCTGCATCTGCGAATACTTGTAGAGCTGATTGAGAATGACCTCGCCGTTGGCATCGCGGCGGTATTCGATGACGATACGCATGCCGGCGCGCCCCGACTCATCACGGATGTCGGTAATGCCCTCAATGCGCTTCTCGTTCGCAAGGTCGGCCATCGCGGAGACCAGCTGCGTCTTATTGACCATGTACGGGATCTCGGTCACAATAATGCGATGCTCGTTCTCCTCAACACGGGCGCGGGCGCGCACGATGACCTTGCCGCGGCCGGTTTCGTATGCCTCCAGCATCCCGCGCGAGCCGTAGATAATGGCCGCCGTCGGGAAGTCGGGCCCCTTGATGTACTCCATCAGCTCGGGCACCGAGCAGTCGGGATGCTCTATCCGGTAGATGGTGCCGTCGATGACCTCCGAGAGGTTGTGCGGCGGGATGTTGGTCGCCATACCGACGGCGATACCCACCGAGCCGTTGACGAGCAGGTTCGGGAAGCGCGCAGGAAGCACGGTGGGCTCTTTGCGGCTGTTATCAAAGTTCGGTACAAAGTCGACGACGTTCTTTTCGATGTCGCCCATCAGATGCCCGGCGATCTTGGCCATTCGCGCCTCGGTGTAACGGTAGGCGGCGGCGCCGTCACCGTCAACGTTACCGAAGTTACCGTGGCCGTCGACGAGGGGATAGCGGAGAGAGAAGGATTGCGCGAGGCGCACCATCGTTTCGTACACGGCGGCGTCACCGTGCGGATGGTAGCGGCCCAGCACGTTACCGACCGTGGTGGCCGATTTACGGAAGGGCTTGTCGTAGGTCAGCCCGTCCTCGTACATCGCGTACATGATGCGGCGCTGACCGGGCTTCATCCCGTCGCGCACGTCAGGCAGGGCGCGCGAGGTGATAACGCTCATGGAATATTCGAGGAAGGCCTGGCGGACCTCCTTCTCCATAAATCGCGTTTCTATCCTCTGCTGGGGAAAGGAAATGTCTTCCGGCATGTTCTTGTGTTCCATCTTACTTTCTCCCTTCCTTACACGTCGAGGTTCTCAACGAACTTCGCATTCTGTTCAATGAACTCGCGGCGCGGCTCAACGTCATCGCCCATCAGGAGAGAGAAGACCTGGTCGCAAAGAATAGCGTCGCTCATCTCAACCTTCAGGAGTGTTCTCGTTTCGGGGTTCATGGTGGTTTCCCACAGCTGCTCGGGGTCCATCTCACCAAGGCCCTTATAGCGCTCGGCCTCGATGTTGCCGCCCATCTCCTCAATGATCCGATCGCGCTCGGCATCCGAGAAGGCGTACCTCTCCTGCTTGCCCTTCTTGATCTTGTAAAGCGGGGGCTGGGCGAGGTAGATATGCCCCTCCTCGATCAGCTTCTTCATATGACGGAAGAAGAAGGTGAGGAGCAAAACGCGGATATGCGCGCCGTCAACGTCGGCATCGGCCATCAGGATGATCTTGCCGTAGCGCAGCTTTTCAATATTGAATTCCTCCCCGATGCCGCAGCCGAGCGACTGGATGATCGGGATGATCGAGGTGTTGGCGTACACCCTGTCAAGGCGGCTCTTTTCAACGTTCAGGATCTTACCGCGCAGGGGCAGGATGGCCTGATAGCGGCTGTCACGCCCGTCGGTAGCCGAGCCGCCGGCCGAGTCACCCTCGACGAGGTAAAGCTCGGTCAGCTCAGCGCGCTTCTCCTGGCAGTCGCGGAGCTTGCCGGGCAGGGACGAGCTTTCCAAAACGCTCTTGCGGCGGGTGAGCTCGCGCGCCTTGCGCGCCGCCTCGCGCGCACGGTAGGCCGCCATGGCCTTTTCGATGATGGCGCGCCCCGAGGCAGGATTTTCCTCGAAGTATTCCTCCATCTTCCTCCCGACGATGTTATCGACAAGCACACGCACCTCGGAGTTACCGAGCTTTGCCTTGGTCTGGCTCTCAAACTGTGCGTCCTGGAGCTTGACGCTCACGATGGCGGTGATGCCCTCGCGCACGTCCTCGCCCGAGAGGTTCTTGTCGCTGTCCTTGAGGGAGCCGATCTTCCTCGCGTAGTCGTTGATGGCCTTGGTGATGGCCGACTTAAAGCCGGTCTCGTGCGTACCGCCCTCGACCGTCGCCATATTGTTGGCAAAGGAGATCAGCGTTTCGTTATACGAGTCATTGTATTGGAGAGCTACCTCGGCGAGGATGCCGTCACGCTCGCCCTTCATATACACGATATCGGGATGCACAAGGTTGGCGTGCTTCTGTCCGTTCAGATACTCGACAAAGGAGATGATGCCGCCCTCGTAGCAGAGGACCTCCTCCCTCTCCTGTCCCTCTCGCTTGTCGGAGAGGACGATCTTGACGCCGGCATTCAGGAAGGACTGCTCGCGCATACGCGTGAGGACCGCCTCATAGTCAAAAACCGTCTCCTCAAAGATCGTGGGATCGGGCTTGAAGGTCACGGTCAGCCCGTGTCGCTCGGTGTCACCCTCACAGGTAAAGGGGCGGTCAACGTGACCGCGCACAAAGCGCTCGGTGTACTTCTTCCCGCCGCGGTGGTTTGCCACCTCGAGCCACTCGGAGAGCGCATTAACGACCGAAGCACCGACGCCGTGAAGGCCGCCGGCGATCTTGTAGCCGTCACCGCCAAACTTACCGCCTGCGTGAAGCACGGTATAAACGACCTCAAGCGTCGGTAGGCCGGTCTTTTCATTCACACCGTCCGGGATACCGCGCCCATCGTCCTCAACAGTCACGCTGTTATCGTTATTCAGGGTAACGCGGATGCAGCTGCAGGCACCGGCAAGGGCCTCGTCGATCGAGTTATCGACGATCTCGTTGATGAGATGGTGAAGTCCTCTTGCCGAGGTCGTACCGATATACATACCGGGGCGCTTACGGACGGCCTCAAGGCCCTCTAACACCTGGATCTGACTATCGTTGTACTCCTGCGTTCCGATGATCTTTTCTTCCATAGCTTCCTTCCTTGTCTTTTCCCTTGTGGGTTATATCCCTCGGCGCTCAGCACGGCGGCGAAGCACGCGCGGAGCGTTTCGGGTGAAGAATATTCTTTTTTCCTTGTCCCGCCCTCGGTCGGCCACAAGCACGAACGAAAGGGGGATCTCCTCGGTGGCGACCGTCAGCCGCCCCTCCCTCTCAAAGTACCTGAGGGTGTTTTTGGTGGTGGCCTCCACTGTCGCGTTATCTAAATCAAAAATGCCTACGATATCTTCTTTTTGTAAATAATACTCGTCATTCAGCCACAATCTCATACGCACCTCCCACGGTTTTGATGCGTCTTGCTTCACTTTCGCCAAAGTCGCGGTCGTCGCATGCCGTGAGGAGTATCTGCCTCCCCTTGAGAGAGGAGAGCAGAAAGCGGCGGCGGTCGGGATCCAGCTCGCTGAGGACGTCATCAAAGAGAAAAATAGGATATTCACCGAAGCGGCGGTAAGACACCTCCCCCTCACCAAGCTTTAAGGAGAGGGTGATCGACCTCTGCTGCCCCTGCGAGGCATACTCACGCGCAGGATGCCCGCCGATGCGTATCGCAAGATCGTCGTGATGCGGACCGAAGACCGTGAAGCCGGCAGCGATCTCGCGGCGGACGTCACTCCTTAAAAGAGTAACGTATTTTTCATTCAAAATGGGGATGCTTTTTTCTTCTATTTCACATTGATAGGAGAGTGACAGCCGTTCCCTCCCCGAGGAAAACTCCGCAAGAAGCTCCTCGGCACAGGGAGCCAGCGCCTCCACGTACTCGATCCGTCTTTTAACGATGTGGGCCGCCGCCTCTGCCAACTTCTGACTCCAGACGTCAAGCTCATCCGCGTAAAGAGGTCCGCCCTTCTGCGCCATTTTCAAAAGACTGTTGCGGTTTTCAAGTATCCTCTGATAGGTCGCATACAGGGAAAGATACGAGGGATCGTTCTGGGCAATGGCTATATTTAAGAATTCACGCCTTTTTTCGGGACTCCCCTTCACAAGCATCAGATGCTCGGGGTGAAACAGCACCGCACGCAAATGGCCGATCATTTCTCCGGCCGTATCCACAGGCGCTCCGTTTCTCTTTCTCACCTTTTCCTTCAAAAAGGAGCGATACAGCAGCGTTTGCTCACGGCCACCGCCAAGAAAGGAGGCCTCGATCTCAAACCCACTGTCACCAAAGCGGCAAAGCTCACGGTCGGTAGCACCGCGGAAGCTCCTCCCCCTTGCAAAATAATACACTGCCTCAAGGAGGTTGGTCTTCCCCTCGGCGTTGTTCCCGTAGAGGAGGTTGACACCGGGAGAAAAGAGAACGGTCGCTTTTTCAATATTGCGGAAGGAAACGGCGCGAAGGCTTTTTATCTCCATTTATTCGGACATGCGCACAGGCAGGACCATATAGAAGAACTTTTCTTCACTTTCTTCCTTCGGCTCGATGGTCACACTGCTCTTTGCGTTTTTGAGAGTAAGCAGGATCTCCTCCCCCTCGGCAGCGCGCACACTGTTGATGAGGAAGCGGCAGTTAAAGCCGATCTCAATGCTCTCACCCGTATGGCAGCAGCTCATCTCGTCATACACCTTGCCGGAGACCGAGGTCGAGGTCAAGGTCATGATATTATCTTCAATAAGAATACGGACGTAGCTCCGCCCGTTCGACTGGCTCTTATCCTCAGCCACAAGATTGGCTCTCTCAAGCCCCTCAAGAAGCCGCGCCCTGTCAACCGTCACAAAGATGGTCTGATCCTTCGGCATGATCCTGTGATAATCAATGTAGTCCTCATCAATAAGACGGGTGAAGAAGGTCATCTCATCAAGGTGGAAGATGGCGTGGCGGCGCGTCAGATACACGTTGATCCTTTCCTCGCTGTCAGGGAGAATACGGAGCAGCTCATTCAGCGCATGCCCGGGAACAATAAATTCAAAGGCAGGCGAATTGACGGCGCCAATGTCCTTGATCTCACATTCCTTCGTCACAAAGGAGAGAGTAAAGCTATCGCACGACACAAGCTCCAGCTTCCCGTCCATCATACGGAAGAAGGCACCGCCGAGCATCGGGCGCGATTCCTGCGGCTCACCCACCGAATGAATGACCTTGCCTATCATTTTCTTGAGGATGGAGGCATCGATCTCAAATCCCTTTTCTCCCGTGAGGACCGGCAGATTAGGGAAGTCGCTCCCGCGCAGGGCAAACAGGGAGAAGGAGGAGGCACCGCTTGAGATCTTGGCATTAAAGCGATCGTCCACCTCCAGCGTTACCTCATCCTCGGGCATCACCTTCAGAATGTGGAGAAGGCGGGAAGCGTTGATGATGAAGCTGCCACCGGTCGTTACCTCAATGGCCTCGATCTCCGAAACGGTTCCCTTTTTCATATCGTAGGTACAAAGACGGATCCTGTCCTCCACCGTTTCAATAAGAACACCCTCAATGGAGGCAATGGTATTTTTATTGGATACCGTTCCCATGGCGGGAGTCAGCTTTTCAAGAAAACGCGACCGGGAAAACGTGATTTTCATAGGGCTTCCTTTCCTTCACACAAGCTGTGTGAAATCAAAAAACAAAGATAAAATAAATAATACCTTTAGTAGTAGCAGTAGTAGGGGCGGGGGAAAGTGTGGAAAATTCAAATAACCGCCGTTTTATAAGACTTTTATCACAAAACTTATTCACATCGCAAAAAGCAAAACCTGTGCACAAGATGAGATAATTTTAAGGAGAGAAGGAGAGCTTCTGTTTTCAACAGCGTTATTCACACAGAAATCCACAGAAAAGTGGAAAACTTTGATAGGTAAAAAGGCAAGATCAGCCGCGGATCTCGCGGATCATCTCCTCAATGTCATATTCGACCGAGGGGTTCTCGCGGATGCTTTTTTCCACGGTTTTGATCGAATTGATGACGGTGGTATGATCACGGTCAAAGTGAACGCCGATCGCCGATTGTGAAAGGTCGGTCAGCTGGCGGATGAGATAAATGCAGATGTGGCGTGCCGTCGCAATGTTTTGCGTTCTTCGGTTTCCCTTGATATCGTCGGGGTGGACATTATAGCGGCGCGACACAACGCGGAAGACCTTATCCACAACGTCGGAGGCAACGGTTGGTGTGCGGAGAAGGTCAGCGATCGAACGGCGGCACATATCCAGCGTCACCTCGGAGGAGGAGATCATGGTGATCCCCTTGAGGCGGTGGATGGCACCCTCGATCTGGCGAATGTTCTCTGTGAGATTTTCCGCCAAAAAAACAATGACCTCGGGGGGCAGATACAACGAGTCCTCGGTTGCCTTTTTCTGAATGATGGCGGTACGCAGCTCCGTGGAGGGAGGCTGGATGTCAGCCAGCTGGCCCCACTCAAAGCGGGTGAGGAGCCTCTCCTCAAGAGGGCGGATCTCACGCGGCGGACGGTCGGAGGTCAGGATGATCTGCTTCCCCTCCTCGTAAAGAGTGGAGAAGGTGTGAAAAAATTCCTCCTGTGTCTGTACCTTACCGGCGATAAACTGAATATCGTCGATGAGAAGGATATCGGCCGTTCTGTAATAGGAACGGAAGGAGGCCGTCGAATTGTTCTGCATCGCGCTGATCAGCTCGGTCGTAAAATCCTCGCCCCTCTTGTAGACGATGCGGACGTTTGGATTTTTCTTTTTGATCTCGTTCGTGATGGCGTAAAGAAGGTGTGTTTTGCCAAGACCGCTTTTGCCGTAGATGAAAAGAGGATTATAGATGTTTTCGTTCTCGGCACCCTTATCGCAGGCAAAGCGTGCAACAGCCAGGGCAGCGGCGTGGGCAAAGCGGTTGCTGTCGGCCACGAGGAAGTTTTCAAAGGTGTATCTCTCAACGATCGTGCGCGGATTTTGGATATCCTGAATATTGATCTGATAGGGCTCCTTTTCCTCAACCTCGGGGATCTCCTCCTCCTTGGTATCAAAGACGGGGGGTGTGACCTCGCCCTCGCGGCAAATGAAGGATACAGAGATGTGACTGCCCATCACCGAGGAAAGACATTCCTCGATCACAGGACGGTAGTTGTCCTTCAAAAAGCGGATCTTGAAGGTGGATTTTGTGGAAAAAACGGCAGCATCGGAGGAAAGCTCCTCAAGCACGAGATCACGGAACCACACGGCAAACACGTTCTGTGCGTATCTCTCGCGGAGGAGGTGAAGCACCGCTTCGCCGATCTCCAAAAACTCGTTTTTCATCTCCTTCTCCTTTCTTCTGTCGGTAGATTCACGTATATACGGTTATTATAACATATATTAAAATATATTACAAGAGAAAAACGCGAAAAATGTAATAATAAATTTACATTTTGCAGTCTTTGTAAAAAGGATTGAAAAAAATCCCTGAATTTGCTATACTGAGGGGGAAAAGGAGTAAAAGCCCATGAAACTCAGTCTTTTGATCCCCGTGTATAACGAGGAAAGCATCCTTCCGTCGACCGTACGGGAGGTAAGTGACTATATGAAGGACACCTTCGGCGAGGAGTACGAGGTCATTTTTATCAATGACGGCTCCCGCGATGCCTCGGAGGAGATACTTGCCTCCTGCCACGGGGAGGGGATCCGCGTTGTCAGCTACCCCGAAAACCGTGGGAAGGGATATGCCATCCGAAGGGGTGTCGAGGCCGCCGAGGGGGATGTCATCGTCTTCACCGACTGTGACCTTGCGTACGGCACGGGCGTTATCAAGACCTTCTATGAGGCTCTCTCCGCCGCCGGCGCCGCCGATATAGCCGTCGGCTCGCGCACAAAGCATGAAAACGGGTACGCCTCGTATTCCCCGATGCGTAAGCTCGTCAGCCGCGCCTATCTCCTTGTGCTGCGCGTTTTCGGTGGGCTCCCGCTTTCGGATTCGCAATGCGGATGCAAGGGATTTCGCAAGGCGGCCGCCAAGCGGATCTTTGAAAACGCCGAGATCGACCGCTTCGCCTTTGACTTTGAGGCCATTCTCCTTGGCCTGCATTTTGGGATGACGTTCTGTGAGATCCCCGTCGCCGTCGAGCGCCACGGCAGGTCGAGCGTGCGCGTCCTGCGCGATACTCTCCGTATGCTCGGTGATCTCCGCCGCATGAAAAAGCGCATAAAACGTATTCCAAAGTAAGCAACTTACCGCTATATATTATAAAAAGGTAAACAAGACTAAACAAAAAACCGCCGATGGGCGGTTTTTGTTTTTGAAGATCACTCCAGCAAAAGATATGCCGTTCGGTGGCCGTGAATGAGCGTTGTGCCGTCAAGCACGGCGATCATATTCGGCAGATCCTCGTAGGTATTCAGCATGGAATGATACATGGCCTCGGCCGCATCCCTCTTTTCCTCCTTAAAGACGTAAACGTCCAGCCATTCACTGCCCCTCGTTGCCTCAAGACGGGCCTCGAGGTCAGCGTGGAGCTCTTCTTCGGTACGCACCACAGCAAAGCCCTCCTGCGTGAGGATCCTTTCGATCCTATCGATCGGCTCACCGCAGGAAACAAGGGAAAGGAGCAGGGAAGATATGACGAGAAGCAGAAGAAGACCCCTTAAATGCTTCATAAAAACCTCCAAAGCGATAGTGAGCCGGCCGGCGGGATCACCATTCCGTCATCCAAAAGACCGTCCATAATACCGAGAAAGAAGAAGGTCGCAAACGAGAAGATGAAAAGCAGGATCGAAACGATCGAGGTAATAAGCCCCGCAAGGGCGATCCCGTCAAAGCGGCCGCGCTTGGCGCGGTCCACAAGAGCAAGGACGATCCCCGCGATGCCCGTGGGCAGCCCGCAGCAGCTGCAGCAGATCACGCCGAAAAGACCAAGCACGAGAGAGGTGATCGAAAGGGCCGAGCCAAGCGGCTTTTGGGGGGTGCCTTCCCCCGTCGGGCGCGGGGCGGTATCGGGTGCCTCGGTCACGGCAGGGGGGGACGGTGGCTCCGACCTCTGCCCTCCCGGCGGCGTGTAAGAGGACCGCGGCGTCGGCTCCTCCGTCTTTTTGAAGATGGGATCGGAAGGCTTCATATTTCCTCCTTGTCCGCTTGACGCGAACGGTATAAGATGGTATACTGTCAACAGTTAGAGTATACCACAAAGCAGAGAAAAGTGCAATATCTTTTTGAAGGGGGGAGCGCCGTGGATAAAAAGAGAGGGCTGTCGGTCAGGAGCCTTTATATCCTCACGAATGCCGCAGGAATTGTTTCTCTTGCGCTCTTTCTTCTCCTCGATAGCCTTGACGTTTTCGATAAGATACTCTTTTGCCCCCTGCATATGATCG
>JAZQVJ010000054.1:0-1484 GCA_045631785.1 Eubacteriales bacterium | reverse complement strand
CCGTGGTTGACGTGGACGCAGACCAGCTGCTTGCCGACCGCCTTAATAAGAAGCGCGGCCACGACCGAGGAATCCACGCCGCCCGAAAGGGCAAGCAGCACCTTGCGGTCGCCGATCTCTGCGCGCAGCTCCTTCACCTGTTCATCAATAAACGCATTGGCGAGTGCCGGAGTGGTAATGCGTTCCATAGTTTCTGGGCGTTTGTTGCTATCCATATCTTTTCTCCTTGCTTTGTATTTAGATTGTTTTTTACATATCAGACGGTTTCGGGGATGCGTTCGCCCGCCCTGAGGAGCATCTTGTCATAATAGGCAACCCATTTGACCGAGATGCGATTGTCGGGCTCGGGATAAAAATAGTAAAGGCGATTGTTGTGGTATACGTCAAAATGCTTGGCCACGGTAATGGGGATGCCGCCGATCCTGTCGGCGGGGAGCGCAAAGGCGACCTCTTCCCCATTGACGGTACCGGAAAAGGTGATGCCCTCACAGGATAGGGTGACACGCCCCTCCCCGGCATTCTCGTTCATATAACCGTCCTCGCCCGGCGTTCCGACACGGACGTTTGCCTCCAAGGGACGGGTGATATCGATCTCGTCACGCTGCCAGAGAAACCACTCGCCAAGAGTAGCAAAGCGCGAGCCCTCAAGCCGATAGTCGGTACGAAGGCGGACAGACGCCCCGCAGGTACATTCGATGCGGTCGCCCTTCGCCGTCAGAGTCAGCTCATGGTCACACTCGGGACAGTGGTAAAGAATCCCGTCAACCCCCTCAGCAGGTCGCTTGGTGCGGTAAGTAACGCCGGCCATTGCCTCCTCATCGTTATGGCGGATGGCCTCAGCAAGGCGATCGGCCACAGCGGCATCGGAAAGCGACGGCAGCTCGTTCGCCGCGAAAAGACGGCGCACCTCGATATTGATCCTGCCGCGGCGCTTGGCCTTTGACCATTTGGGGAAGGCGAGATAGGCACCGTTGCAGGTAACGACGTACACATCGACGCCGAGGCGGCGGATCAGGGCATCGGTCCCCGCGGTGACGGGCACAGAATGGCCGGAGCAAGGGAGACGCCCCTCGGGAAAGAGAACGACGAGGTTCCCCTCACGCTTTGCACGGCCGATGTTCAGGATCGTGGAGGGATCGGAGGAGAACATCCGCTTCGGAATGACGCGGAGCATCTTGAAAAGCCGACGGTACTTGGGATCGGCCATGAAATGGGCGCTGACCACGTAGTTCGGGCGACGGGGATAAAGGGCAAGCCCGATGAGGAAGGGATCGTCCTCCGCCGTATGGGGGGCAAGAACAAGGCCGGGGCCGCGAATCTTGCCGACCGCGCTGCGGTCGATCCTTACGCCGTAACGCAGGCGATATTTGAGAGATAGGAAAATATAAGCAAAGAACCAAAGAAGGGCGGGAGGGCTCCCAAGCCGCGGTGTCTTCTTTTTGCTTTTTTTCATGCCGAGCTCCTTTTTGCTCTTGATTTTTATA
>JAZQVJ010000053.1:0-3452 GCA_045631785.1 Eubacteriales bacterium | reverse complement strand
GATAACGTCCGTCACCCCAAGTACGGCAAGATCCTCAAGCGCACCGTCAAGCTCCACGCGCATGACGCTGACAATGCCTGCACCGTCGGTGATAAGGTTTCCGTGATGGAGACGAGACCGCTGTCCGCGACTAAGAGATGGCGCCTTGTTGAGATCATCGAGAAAGCGAAGTAAGTTCCACAATCAACAGTAGGTAGGTCAAAAAGCTTACCGAAAACAGGAGGAAACACAAGTGATTCAGCAACAGTCATTGATGAAGGTCGCCGATAATACCGGCGCCAAAGAGCTGATGTGCATTCGCGTTCTCGGCGGTTCCGGCCGTCGCTATGCGGGCATCGGCGATATCGTCGTGGCGTCTGTCAAGAAGGCAGCCCCCGGCGGCATGGTCAAAAAGGGTGACGTTGTGAAGGCAGTGCTTGTCAGAACCGTGAACGGTGTCCGTCGTGCTGACGGCTCCTACCTCAAGTTCGACGAGAACTCCGCCGTCATTCTTAAAGATGATAACACCCCCAAGGGTACCCGTATCTTTGGGCCTGTGGCAAGAGAGCTCCGCGATAAGGATTTCACCAAGATCCTTTCTCTGGCTCCCGAAGTACTGTGATCGGAGGATAGATGAGATGAATACGCTTCATATCAAGAAGGACGACCTCGTCGTGGTTCTCTCCGGTGACGACAAGGGTGTTCGCGGTAAGGTCCTGGCCGTCTCGCCGAAGGAAGGCAAGGTTATGGTCGAGGGCGTCAACAAGGTGAAAAAGCACAACAAGGCTCGCAAGCAGGGCGATGTCAGCAGCATCGTCGAGACCGAGGGCGCGATCTACGCCTCCAAGGTCCAGCTCGTCTGCCCCAAGTGCGATGCAGCCGTGCGTGCTAAGGCCGACTTTGTGACCGACAAGAACGGTAACAAGGTGAAGGTCCGCAAGTGCCCGAAGTGCGGCGCGGAAATCTGAGAGGAGGAGAGAAGATATGTCGAGATATAGTGAAATGTATAAGAACGAAGTCGCTCCTGCTCTTATGAAGAAGTTTTCTTACAAGAGCCCCATGCAGATCCCGAAGTTCGACAAGATCGTGATCAACGTTGGCTGCGGCGACGCCAAGGAGAACTCCAAGGTGATCGATTCCGTGATCTCCGAGATCTCGATGATCGCCGGCCAGAAGGCTGTTCCCACCTACGCGAAGAAGTCGGTTTCGAACTTCAAGCTCCGCGAGGGCATGAAGATCGGCGTGAAGGTCACCCTCCGCGGTGAGCGCATGTACGAGTTCATGGATCGTCTTTTCAACTTTGCGCTGCCCCGCGTTCGTGACTTCAAGGGTATCAACCCCAACGCCTTCGACGGCCGCGGCAACTACGCCCTCGGCCTGAAGGAGCAGCTGATCTTCCCGGAGATCGAGTACGATAAGATCGAGAAGATCCGCGGCATGGATATTGTCTTTGTCACGACCGCCGAAAACGATGAAGAGGCCAAAGAGCTGCTCACCCTGATGGGCGCGCCCTTTGCCAGATGAGGAGAATGAGGAATGGCTAAAACATCCATGATCCTGAAGCAGCAGGCTACGCCGAAGTATTCTACGCGTGCCTACAACAGATGCAAGATCTGCGGTAGACCTCACGCGTACCTTCGCAAGTACGGCATCTGCCGTATCTGCTTCCGCGAGCTTGCCTACAACGGCGAGATTCCCGGCGTCCGCAAGGCCAGCTGGTAATTCCACCCCTTTTCTGTCGGCAGGAAAGTCCGCGTCGGGCTTTTACCACCGGCCAGCCGCCACCGTGCGTGGCAGCAAGATCATTTAACTTGCATAAAGGAGGATTTTACAATGCAAATTTCCGACGTTATCGCCGATATGCTCACCCGTATCCGCAACGCCAACGATGCGAAGCATGAGACGGTTGACATCCCGGCATCCAACATGAAGAAGTCCATCGCTGAGATTCTTTTCAACGAGGGCTACATCAAGAGCTATCAGATCGTTGAGGACGGCAAGCAGGGCATCATCCGCGTGACCCTGAAGTACGCCCCCGGCAAGCAGAAGGTCATTCACGGTCTGCGCCGCGTTTCCAAGCCCGGCCTCCGTATCTACTCCGACTGCGAGAATATGCCGCGCGTTATGAACGGCCTCGGCATCGCCATCGTGTCCACCTCCAAGGGTGTTATGACCGATAAGAAAGCAAGAAAAGAGAACGTGGGCGGCGAAGTCCTCGCGTTCATCTGGTAAGGAGGTCTTAAGATGTCTAGAATCGGAAGAGCCCCCATTACCGTTCCCGCTAACGTTACGGTTACCCTGGCTGAGGGCAACAATGTCACCGTCAAGGGGCCTCTCGGCACCCTGACCGCCACCTTCCTCCCTACCGTCGCCATCACGCTGGACAACGGCACGCTGCTCGTTACCCGTGACAACGACGAGAAGGAGGTCCGCGCCGTTCACGGTCTGACCCGTGCGCTGCTCGCCAACATGGTCGAGGGCGTGACCAACGGCTACTCCAAGCGCCTTGAGATCGTCGGCGTCGGCTATCGCGTCGAGAAGCAGGGCAAAAAGCTCGTCCTTGACCTTGGTTACTCGCACTCCATCTTCTTTGAAGAGGGCAACGGCATCACCTTCGAGGTGCCGGACAGCAACACCATCATCGTCAAGGGCATCGATAAGCAGGCTGTCGGCCAGGTGGCCGCGCAGATCCGCGAGAAGAGACCTCCCGAGCCGTACCTTGGCAAGGGTGTCAAGTATGCCGGTGAGAAGATCCGCCGCAAGGCCGGTAAGACCGGTAAATAATGAAAGGAGTCCGAAGACATGGTTAAGAGAATCGACAGCAACAAACAGCGTCTTAAGAGACACGTTCGTGTTCGTGCAAAGATCTCCGGTACCACCGAGAGACCGCGCCTTTGCGTTTATCGCTCGAACGCCAACATCTCTGCACAGATCATCGATGATACGCAGGGCGTTACGCTGGTTTCCGCTTCCACGCTGGAGGCTTCCTTTGAAGGCATCGGCTCTAACAAAGAGGCGGCAAAGAAGGTCGGTATCGCTATCGCACAGCGCGCTATCGAAAAAGGCATTTCCGAGGTCGTTTTTGACCGCGGCGGCTATATTTTCCACGGACGTGTATCGGAGCTGGCTGCAGGCGCCCGCGAGGGCGGCCTGAAGTTCTGAGTCCGGTTTGTACACACTCCAAAAGATTTCAGAACGATTAGGAGATAAACATGGCAAGAAGAAATGAAGCGATCGAGTCCGAGTATCAGGAACAGCTGGTCGCACTCAACCGTGTTTCCAAAACCGTGAAGGGCGGTCGTATCGCCCGCTTCGCCGCGCTGATGGTCATCGGTAACGGTAACGGCCGCGTCGGCTACGGTCTTGGAAAGGCTGCCGAGGTTCCCGAAGCGATCCGCAAGGGAATCGAAGATGCAAAGAAGAACATGATCACGGTGTCGCTCAACGACACCACCATCCCCCACGATGTCATC
>JAZQVJ010000052.1:0-3933 GCA_045631785.1 Eubacteriales bacterium | reverse complement strand
GCACCGACCGATGCGGCAGGCGAGCAATAAACAGTAAGGAGCCATACGATGCGTAAAAAGATCTCTCTTGATACTCAGTGGAAGTTCCACCTCGGTGACATTGTAAGCACCCAGAGGAATTCACACATTGATGCGTATTTTTCCACCAAGGCCGGCCGCCAGTATAACCCCGCCTCGCGCGAGTGGGATGACGGCGAATGGCCGGTGGTCGATGTGCCGCACGATTATGTGGTCGGCGCCGCCTTTTCCTCCGAGGAGGATCTCTCCCACGGCTACCTCACAAAAAACGATGCCTGGTACCGCAAGGTGTTCCTGCTCCCGAAGGAATGGGAGGGGAAGCATATCCTCATCTCCTTTGAGGGCATCTCCGTCTTTTCAAAGATCTACTTCAACGGATCGCTTCTTGCGCGCCATCAGAACGGCTATATCGGCGTTGAGATCGACGTG
Source organism: Eubacteriales bacterium (assembly GCA_045631785.1). Classification (GTDB taxonomy): domain Bacteria; phylum Bacillota; class Clostridia; order Oscillospirales; family CAG-272; genus UBA1740. The sequence goes on along the minus strand of JAZQVJ010000052.1, from coordinate 3,486 downwards.
ACCGAGCGCGCCTACTTCGGCGACATTCCCAATACCCTCGCCGTGTTCGTGGACGGCAAGACCTCGAACGGATGGTGGTACGAGGGCGCCGGCATCTACCGCCATGTCAACCTTTACGTAAAGGAGCCTTTACATATTGCCCACGACGGCGTTTCGATCCTTCCCCGTCACATTGAGGGAACGAAGGATGATTTTTCGACAGACGTCACCGTGACGGCAGAGAACAGCGACTACGTGTCGCCTCTCCTTGGCACGCTTTCTGTGCGCCTTCTCCGCGAGGGCCGTCTTGTCGGTGAAGCGACTTCTCCCGTGACGGTTCCCGCCTCGGGAACCGCGGATATCTCGGTTTCGATCCCTGTGACCTCGGTCGACCGCTGGGACGTGGATGCCCCGAACCTCTATCTTTGCGAGATCTCTCTCCTCGATGCCGAGGGGCAGGAGCTCGATACTGTCACCACGAATTACGGCTACCGTACCTTCTCGGTCGATCCCGTCAAGGGCTTTACTCTCAACGGTCGCCGGCTGAAGCTTCGCGGCACCTGCAACCATCAGGACCACGCCGGTGTCGGCGTCGCAGTGCCGGACGGCATCCAGGAGATGCGCGTGCGTCTTCTCAAGGAGATGGGCGCCAACGCCTACCGATCGGCACACAATCCTCCCGCCCCCGAGATCCTCGATGCTTGCGACCGCTACGGGGTGATCGCGATGGATGAGCACCGTCGCTTTGAGGCATCGCGCGAGGAGCTTGGATACCTCACTGCCCTTGTGCGCCGCGACCGCAACCATCCGTCGGTCATTTTCTGGTCGCTCTTCAACGAGGAGCCCCTCCAGAACACCCCCGAGGGGGCGCTCATTTTCCGCCGCCAGCGCGCCGAGGTCGAGAAGCTTGACCGCACGCGCCTTATTCTCGGCGCGATGAACGGGAACGCCTCGGGTGCCGGTCAGCATATGGATGCCGCCGGCATCAACTACGGCCTCCGTATCCTTGACGGCGAGCATGAGAAATATCCGTGGCTCCCGATCATCGGATCGGAGAACTGCTCAACGCTTGCCACGCGCGGATGCGTGGAAACCTCGCCGCGCGGCCGCAATAAGGACCGCACCGCGATCGCCGATCCGAACGATCCTCAGGTGATGTCCGATTACGACGAGGAGTTCCCCTCGTGGGGCTCGCCCGTACGCACAGCGTGGCGGACGGTGCTTGACCGCGAGTGGTATTCCGGCATCTTCATTTGGACGGGCTTTGACTACCGCGGCGAGCCGACACCCTTCAGCTGGCCCTCGGTGTCCTCGCAGTTCGGCCTTATGGATACCTGCGGCCACCCGAAGGCGGCGTATTACTTCACAAAGGCGTGCTACACCGATGCCCCGATGATCCACATCACTCCTCACTGGAACTTTGAGGAGGGGACAGAGGTGCGCGTCATGACGGTCTCGAACTGTGACGAGGTCGAGCTGTTCCTCAACGGCACCTCTCTCGGCCGCCGTCCGAACAATGTTACCGAGCAGAACGAATGGAGGATCTCCTTCGTGCCGGGCACCCTCTCTGCCGTCGGCTACCGTGACGGTAATGCCGTGGCAACCGCCGAGCGCCGCACGGCGGGCAAGGCGACGGCGATCCGCCTTCTTCCGTTCAGCCAAACGCTGGCCGGGGACGGGTACGGTGCCACCTCGGTCAGTGCTTGCCTCGTCGATGCCGAGGGGACCGTCCTTCCGACGGCCACCGATCACGTCCGCTTTGCGATCAGCGGCGGCCGCATCCTCGGTACAGGCAACGGGAACCCGAATTCTCATGAAAACGATACCCTCCCCGAGCGCGACCTCTTTGCCGGCCTTGCCGCCGTCATCGTGTCTGCTAGCGCTACCGAAGTCGATGCCGTCCTCACCCTCACCGCCTCGGTGGACGGCCTCCCCGACACCGTCCTCGAGATCCCCGTCAAGGGCTGCCCGAAGGCACTCGCGGTCGACACCTGTGACTCGCGCTTCCTTGAGGGCATTACTGCCTCGGATATCACCGAGGAAAGACCGGACTACACCCGCCCGATCGCCGACAACGATATGAATACCCTCTCTCCCATCACCCTCGGCACGCCTGATTTCGACTTCACCAAGGGCTGGCGCTTCTACCGCGCCCGCATCACGATGCCGAAGAACAAGGGCAAGATCGTCACAGGCTTCCTTGAGCTTACTCCCTATGCCTCGGCGCTTGCGGTCGCCGTCAACGGGGAGGAGATCTTCAGCTCCGGAAAGATCTTCGAGAAGATCAAGGTCGCCTTTACGGCCAAGGCCGGCGAAACGCTGGATATCCGCTTCCTTGCAGCGGCCCTTGATGCCAAGCCCTCGGGCCTTGGCGATCAGATCCGCCTGATCCTTTCGTAAAGGGCTTCCGTTCCGTAAAAAAGCGCCCCGATGGGGCGCTTTTTTACGAATACATACCGTTGGCGTTCATATACGCATAGATCTTTTCGCCGTGCTGCTGCTCCTCGGCCTGGATGTGCGAGAGAGCGCGGCGCGCGGCAGGGTCGCGGAACTCGAAGATAGACGTGTTGTAGGCCGAGGAAACGTGCTTTTCGGCGGCCAGCATATCCTGGCAGAGGAAGGCGTCGCTCTTGCGGTCGTCCTCGCTCTTATAGGTGGCGGCACCGCAGGAGTTGTTGTTAGCCGAAAGGCTTCCCGATGTCGTCGGGACGGTCCCCTCCATCATCGAGGTAATGGTCGAAAGATGCGATTCCTCGGTGGCCTTCAGCTCGTTAAAAAGGCACTTTAAGGCCTCGGCCTTGGCCTCGTTCGCATAGCGTCCGTACTTGCCGATGCAAAGCTCCTCCTGGCCCTTGAGGTCCTTAAGCAGTGAGGTTTCCTTCTGGTTGGGTGTCATAGCGTTTCTCCTTACTTTGGATTTATTAGAAGTATGCACCCTCTTTTCCCGAATTATGCAAAAGCGGCTCCCGTGGGAGCCGCTTTTCTTTATTCAGCCTCTTCAAACTGATCCTTGCCAACGCCGCACAGCGGGCACTCAAAGTCCTCGGGGAGATCCTCGAACTTCGTGCCGGGGGCGATGCCGTGCTCCTCGTCGCCAAGGGCCTCGTCGTAGGTCCAGCCGCAAACGCCACAAACGTATTTCATGGTATTACCTCCTTAAAGATTGCTTGATTATTATGCTTACTTGATTTCCTCAAAATCCTGCGCGCCGTGCTTGCAGAGGGGGCAGATGAAGTCCTCGGGCAGCTCCTCCCCCTCGTACACATAGCCGCAGACCTTACAAACGTAGCCCTTTTTGCCTTCGGTCTTGGGCTTCGGCTTGACGTTTTCGTGATAGTAAGCATAGGTCATCGAGTCGGCATCCGACAAAACGCGGGCTTCGGTGATCGAGCAAACAAACATACCGTGCGTGCCGAGATCGATATACTGCTCAACGGCAAGCGAGAGCATGGAGTTCGTGCAGTGGGGCAGGATCGCAAGCCCGTTATCCGAGCGAGAGGGCGTGAG
>JAZQVJ010000051.1:0-2240 GCA_045631785.1 Eubacteriales bacterium | reverse complement strand
CACCGTGCCCGGTCCCCGCCCCGGCCTGGGGGGGTGACACGTTTCTTTTGAAAGGAAACAACTATGGGAAAAGGCGTTATCAAGAATAGGACCGATGTAAAGATCTTCATCCTTTTTCTTATGAACAACCTGCGGTATCCTCTGTCGCAGTCCGAGCTGTTTGAGCTGGCAACCGAGGAGGGGTATGTCGCGGAGTTTGATTTTGCCGAATGCTTCTCCGAGCTCTGCGAGCTTGGCCATATCGTTGAGAATGAGGAGGAGGGGGAGATGCGCTATCTGATCTCTCCGACGGGGATCGAGGCCTCCTCCGAGCTTGAGGGCACCTTGGTCGCGGGGCTCCGCAAGCGCAGCCTTGAGAGTGCCATGCGTATTCTTTCGCTCCGCCGTCGCGGTGCGGGCGTTGAGGCCACGGTCACGCGCCGTGAGGACGGCTATTTCCGTGTGGATTGCCATACCGGAGATGCCCGTGGGATGATCGCCTCCTTTTCCTTGGCCCTCCCCTCGCAGGACACGGCCGAGAAGATCCGTACCCGCTTCCTCGAAAAGCCCGAGGACGTGATCCGTGGGATCACCGCAGTCGCCACGGGTGAGATCGAATATCTCCTCTCCTCCTTTCCGAAGCGATAACCGAGGAGGATGCGAACTACCGCGTTTTTTGGCAGTATTTACGGAAATTTTTGCTTTGCTTTTTCGGCTTTCTACTTTTTTGACAAAAAAGATTAAATTTTTCTTAATTTTTTAAGACAAAGCTATTGACAAAGGAATTTTCATGTTGTAATATAATATTGTATATTTGGTAGGATCGGTGTGTATGGAGCATACGGAAGAAAAAGTATTGCAGCTGGTCAGTGCAACGCGCAATGGCGACCTTTCTTCCTTTTCTGCTTTGCTCACCGTCTACCGTCCCTTGATTCTTTCGCAGGTGGCGCTTTTTTCGGCAACGGCGGAGGACGAGGATATGATGCAGGATGCTTCTCTGGCCCTTTACCGTGCGGCGCTCAGCTACCGTGCGACGGGGGGAGTTACCTTTGGTGCGTTTGCCAAGGTCTGCATCCGCCACGCGCTCATTTCCGCAAGGAGAAAGGTGCGCCCGGCGGAGCTTGATCTACCCATTTCCTTCGATGAGGTGGCGGCGGCCGAGCATGAGGAGCCCGCACAGCTCCTGATAAAGAAGGAGGAGGTGACCGATCTGTATCGCGCGGCCTCAGAGTGCCTCTCCGCGTACGAGATCCGGGTTTTCCTGATGTATATCCGCGGATATACACCGAAACAGATCGCGCCGTGCCTCGGCAAGACCGAGAAGTCGGTATCCAATGCCGTCGCAAGGATGCTCGCAAAGCTCCGGGCGCGGCTCTCTTAATTCGTTTATATGCCCCAGTAGCTTAAATAGAGCGTTGGTTACAAAGGTGTCGGTTGGAATCCGTCTAAGGGCAAATTAATCATTTTTATCCAGAAAGGTAGAGGGAAATGTTTGAGGACAAAACGCTGAAATGCAAGGATTGCGGCAACGACTTCGTGTTCACCGCCGGTGAGCAGGAATTCTATGCGGAGAAGGGCTTCCAGAACGAGCCCCAGAGATGCAAGGAGTGCCGCGATGCCAGAAAGAATGCCGCCAAGGGCGCTCGCGAAATGTTCACCGCGATCTGCGCTGAGTGCGGTCAGGAAGCGAAAGTGCCCTTCAATCCGACCGAAGGCAAGGCTGTGTACTGCAGCGAGTGCTTTGCGAAGAGAAGACAGCAGTATTGAGCAGTTCGTGCAAAAGAGAGAGCCGGGGGCTCTCTCTTTTGTTTTTTGTTTTTGGCGTTTTTTACTGTACAAACGCCAAAATTTATGCTATACTGTACTTTAGATAAGTATATACCTTATAAGAGGGTGCAAGGATATGGAGCAGAAAAAGAAGACGCATTTCAATACTCGCCGTCCCTATGGGGGCGATGAGCCCGGGGAGGAGCGCGAGCCCACCGCCGTTGGCGGGCGTAACGCCGTCCGCGAGCTTTTGGCCTCGGGGCGCGATATTGATAAGATCTTTGTGGCCTCGGGCGACCGTGAGGGGTCGATCACCACGCTGATCGCCGAGGCGCGCAGTCGCTCGATCCCCGTTGTGGAGGTCGATCGCCGCCGGCTGGATATGCTTTGCGGTCATACTCGCCACCAGGGGATCGCCGCCAATGCCGCGATGGTGGAGTACTGCGAGCTTGACGATGTGTTTGCGCGCGCCGCCGAGCGAGGAAGTCGGATCG
>JAZQVJ010000050.1:0-4060 GCA_045631785.1 Eubacteriales bacterium | reverse complement strand
AGCCTCGTCAAGGTCAAAATTTTCGCCGGGGGTGGGGGCGAGCTCCTCCTCGGTTGCCTCGGGCAACGGCTCTCTTACCGCTTCCTCGGTCATCTCAACCGGCGTCTCGATTTCCTTCGTCGCTTTCGTCATGGTCAAACTCACTTTCTGTGTTTTCGTCGGGGACATAGTCGGGGTTCATCGTAAAGCGGAGCATAAGGCCGTCATCCTGGCCGTTCGGAGGAGCCAGCTCATCGTCAGGGGATTCAAGAAGGACGATGCGGTGGATCTTGATAAGCTCAAGGATACCGAGGAAGGTGGCGATGAGCTCGGCACGGTCCTCGCAATCCGAAAGAAGATGAAACATCGTAGCTTCGCCGCGAAGCTCAAGCTTTGCCACCACATGCTCAATGCGCTTCTCGACCGAGACGGTCTTGCGGTTGACAAGAGGGGTGATCAGCTTTTCGCTCGTGCGGGACTCGGCCTCACGCATACGGTTAAGCATCGATTGCATCGCCTTGGCCAAAAGCACGGGATCAAGGCCGAGGGGGAAGCCCTTCTCGGGGGGGATCTCGTCGGTCTCCTTGGCGAAGCGCCCCGAATAGTCCTCATAGAGCTTTTGCATATCGCATGCGGCAGCCTTGGCCCTTTGGTAGATCTGGAGGGCGTTTTCAAGCTCCTGCTTCCGTATCTGCACCTCCTCCTGGGCGCGGGGAAGGAGGATGATGCTTTTGATAAGCAAAAGCTCGCTTGCCATCACGATGAACTCGCTCGTCAGGTTGAGATCCATGCGCTCGGCCTCTGCCATATAGGACAGGTACTGGTCGCAGATCTCGGCGATCGGGATGTCGGTGATCTTGTATTTATTTTTCCTTATGATCTCCAAAAGAAGATCCATGGGCCCCTCGAACTGGTCGAGGCGGAAGATGATCTCATCCATAGGTTACCTCATGAAAAAGCAGGAATCAAACGGAAAAGGGAAAGCATTCCTCGGGAGATGGCATCGGCGGCAACTGTCAGCCAACCGTCAAAAATACCAAGGGCGAGAAGGAGTATCAGGGCGAGTGAAATATAGCGCTCGTAGCGCATGACGGAAAAATACACCTTCGGGGGGAGAAATACCAGCAGAAACCGCGAGCCGTCAAGAGGAGGCACGGGCAGACAGTTGAAGAGCCCAAGCGTCAGGTTGACAAAGTGAAAGATATAAAGGAAATTCGCCGTGTACTGCATGAAGAGATAGGGAAAGCGCGGAACATAAGCGGCGGCAAGGATCGCGTTAAAGCCGGAAACGGCGGCGAGATACAAAAATCCACCCAAAAAAGCCAGGATGAAATTTGAAAGGGGGCCGGCGAAGGCGGTGATCGCCATATCACGGCGGGGCTTTTTGAAATAGCGCGCGTTGATCGGCACGGGGCGCGCCCAGCCAAAGCGGAAGAGGATCATCGCCAGTGCCCCGATAGGATCAAGGTGACGGAGGGGGTTCAGGGAGAGCCTGCCGAGGCTTTTGGCCGTCGGATCACCAAGACGGAAGGCAGCATAGCCGTGGGCATATTCATGCACGGTCAGTGCGATAAGCACGGCAGGGATGGACAGAAGAATGGAGATAAGGTTTTGCATAGTTCCTCAGGACAATTCGGCGGCGGCGAGGATGGCCGTGCGAAGGGGCTCCTTGCCCATACCGTTCAGTGAAGAGAACGGGAGCACCGTAATGCCGGGATAGGCGGATGAAAGCTCGGCGGCGGCGTTTGCGGCCGCGGTCTTTGAAAGCTTGTCCGCCTTGGAAGCGGCAATAAGGAACGGGACCCCGTACTGCGTTAAGAAGTCGATCATCATACGGTCGTCATTCGTCGGGCCGATGCGGATATCTACGAGCTGTACGACAAGGCGAAGGCGGTCAAGATTCGGGTTTTTGACAAAATAGCCGTCGGTGAGCGTACTGAAGCGGCGGCGCTCGGCATCCGAGCGCTTGGCAAAGCCGTAGCCCGGGAGATCGACGAAATACAGCTTTTTGTCAACATCGTAAAAATTGATGGTGACGGTCTTCCCGGGGGAGGCGCTGACACGCGCCAGGGCCTTTCGGCCGAGAAGGGTGTTGATGAGCGAGCTTTTCCCGACGTTCGAGCGCCCCGAGAAGGCGATCTGGGGGCGGGGATCGGTCGGAAACTGTGAGGGTAGCCCCGCACTCATCGTAAGGTCGGTGGCGGCAAAATTGATAGACATATCAGCGCAAAGCCCCCGTGACCGTGATCCCCGATGAAACGGGGGGAATGGAAAGCGGAATTTCGTTTATGGCGGGCTCGGCCGTTCCCTCGGGGAGGGAGGGGGCGGCGTACACCTCAGCGGTTTTGACGAGGGCGGCCGCAAGAACGTCGTCCACCGTGTCACAAAGGACGAAGGAGAGGTGGGAGGCCGCTTCCTTATCAAGCTCATCGAGGTCGCGCTCGTTGTCACGCGGGATCAGCACGGTTTTGACACCGGCGCGGTAGGCGGCCATCGTCTTTTCGGTGAGGCCGCCGATCGGGAGAACACGGCCGTGGAGCGTGACCTCGCCCGTCATAGCAACGTCGTGACGGACGGGAATACCGGAAAGGGCGCTGATGAGGGCGGTGACCACGGTCACGCCGGCTGAGGGACCGTCCTTTGGGATGGCGCCCTCGGGGAAGTGGATGTGCAGGTCGTTCTTTGAGGCAAAATCGGCGGGGATACCGTAGCTTGCGGCGCGTGAGCGCACACAGCTGACGGCGATATGCACCGACTCCTTCATTACATCGCCAAGCGAGCCTGTCAGCTCAAGCTTGCCTGTACCGGCCATCGGCAGGGCTTCAACGCGCAAAAGGTCGCCGCCGGTCTGCGTATATGCAAGGCCGTTGACGACACCCACCTCGTCGGTGCGGCCGCTGTCATCGGGGCGGAACTTCGGCTTGCCGAGGTAGTCCTTGAGAATGGCGGGCGTAACCGTCACGCATTTTACCTCGCCCTCGGCGATCCTGCGTGCCGCCTTGCGGAAGAGGGTCGCCAGCTCGCGCTCGAGATTTCGGACACCGGCCTCACGCGTATAGCCGTCAATAATGGCCAGCACGGATGCCTCGGAGAGGCGGAGCGTGCGGCGGTTGAGGCCATGACGCTTCAGCTGCTTGGGAATGAGATGGCGGAGTGCGATATTCAGCTTTTCGGTGCGGGTGTAAGGCTTGACCTCGATGATCTCCATGCGGTCGATGAGCGCCTCGGGGATGCCCTCGTAGTAATTCGCCGTGGCGATAAAAAGACAGTCCGAAAGATCAAGCGGCACCTCAAGAAAATGATCGCGGAAGAACCTGTTCTGCTCGGGATCGAGGACCTCAAGGAGGGCCGAGGAGGGATCGCCGTGAAGATCGCGAGAGAGCTTATCGACCTCGTCAAGAACAATGACGGGATTTTTGGATCTTGCGGTGGTGAGAGCAGAGACGATGCGGCCGGGCATAGCCCCAACGTACGTCTTGCGATGGCCGCGGATATCGGCCTCGTCCCGCACGCCGCCGAGGGAAATGCGGGCGTACTTGCGCCCGAGGGCGCGTGCCACGCTGGCGGCGATCGAGGTCTTGCCTACGCCGGGAGGGCCGACGAGGCAAAGAATCTGATTGCGGATATCGGGGGCGAGCTTACGGACGGCGATATATTCGAGGATGCGGGTTTTGATCTTGTCAAGGCCGTAATGGTCGGCCTCAAGAATTTTGGAGGCCGCCGCAAGGCCAAGCTTATCCTTGGTGGTCTTTTCCCACGGGATCTCAAGGCAGGTGTCAAGGTAATTGCGAAGCACTACGCTCTCGGCGGCGCCATAGGGAGTTTTAGAGAGCTTGCCGAGCTCTTTTCTGAGCTTTTCCTTCACATCCTTGGGCATCGCGGTGCGCTCGATCTTGGCGTTATATTCCTCGATCTCGTCACCGTCCTCACCGAGCTCCTGCTGGATGGCGCGCATCTGCTCGCGCAGGAAGAACTCCTTATGATGCTCGTCAACACGGGTCCTGACGGTGTTGTGAATGTCGGCCTCGCAGGACAAAATGTCCTTCTCCTCCTCCAAAAGCACAAGGAGCTTAAGTCGGAG
>JAZQVJ010000049.1:0-7502 GCA_045631785.1 Eubacteriales bacterium | reverse complement strand
CCCGAGGACAAGCATCAGCGCTTTGAGTCACTGTTCCGCGAAACCGGCGAGGCAGCGGCACCGCCGCCGGCACCGTCCACCCCTGCCGCCGCCCACGCCGAAAGCGACGAGGATCTGCGCGCCTACAAGGAGCGCCGCATCCGCGAGCGCCTGCGCAGCAGCGATGGGGTGCATAGCTATGCCGTCAGCGATCTGCGCCCTGCCACGCCCGTGGCCGAGCCGCCGCGCATCGTACCGCCGCCGCATAGCGCCGAGGGTGGCATCACCCATATGAGCGCCGATATTCTGGCAAGGGCCTCGCAGGCCTCTCTGTCGCCCGTTGAGGAGGAGCCCTTCCGTGGAGTTGAGGACTTCCGCCGTGTGACGGTGAACGAACCTGTGCGTGTGTACGCGCCCGAGCCCGTACGCCCCACGGTAAGCACAGCAAGCAAGGAGGAGTCCCTCCCCGAGCCGATGCGAGAGGAGCCGATCGCACCGAAGGCACCCATGTCCCCCGTTCCGTCAAGGATCGAGGATCCGACCTTCGACCCGGCCATCATCCGAGAAAACGGCACAGTCGTTGAGCGTGAGAGTGCGGTAACGCGCACCCCCACCGCCCCCAAAAAGGCCGAGATACCGTACGAATACCCGCCAACAACGCTCCTGCGTCTTCCCTCGCTTGACAATGAGGCCGGGCTCCAGGAGGAGATTCAAAGGAACCAGGAAACCCTTGTCAAGACGCTCGAAAGCTTCGGTATTCCGATCACGATCACGGGGTACTCGCGCGGGCCGCGCATCACGCGCTATGAATTCATTCAGAAGGCGGGCATCCGCGTAGCCAAGGTCGCGGCGCTCACCGACGACATTACGCAAAAGCTCAGCACGCAGGGCGTGCGTATCGAGGCGCCTATCCCCAACAAAAGCTCGATCGGCGTTGAGGTGCCGAACCGCAACTCCTCCGCCGTACGCATCCGCTCGCTCCTGGATACCCCCACCTTCCGCGATGCCGAATCCAAGACGACGGTGGCCGTCGGGTGTGACGTCACGGGTAATCCTATCTTCTTTGACATTGCCAAGGCGCCGCATATGCTGATCGCCGGTGCCACCGGTATGGGTAAATCTGTCTGCATCAACTCGATCCTCATCAGCCTCCTCTCCAAGGCCTCGCCCGAGGAGGTCCGCATGATCCTCATTGACCCGAAGAAGGTCGAATTCAACGTATACGCCAAGGCGCCCCATCTGCTCGTCCCTGTGGTGACCGATCCGACAAAGGCGGCCGGCGCCCTCAACTGGGCGGTAAACGAGATGGAAAAGCGCTACGATATGATCGAGGCGGCCGGCGTGCGTGACATCAAGAGCTATAACGCCTATTGCGCCGACGAGGGACTGCCCCCACTGCCTAAGATCGTGATCGTCATTGACGAATTGAACGATCTGATGATGACGGCGCGCAAGATGGTCGAGGCCTCGATCTGCCGCATCGCGCAGAAGGCACGTGCCGCCGGCATCCACCTTCTGATCGGTACTCAGCGCCCCTCCGTCAACGTGATCACGGGTGACATCAAGGTCAATATCCCCGCACGTATCGCCTTCCGCGTGAATCAGCTGGTCGACTCGCGTACCATCCTTGATATGCCGGGCGCCGAGCGACTCCTGCCTCACGGCGACATGCTCTTTTCTCCGACGGGAACGCCCCAGCGTGTGCAGGGTGCCTTCGTCGAGGATGACGAGGTCAAGGCGGTCGTCGCCTTCCTTGCCAAGAACGTGGGCGAGGCCGTCTTTGACGAAGCCGTCCTTGCCGACATGGAGAAGGAGACCGCCAAGTGCGCCAAGGCCAACGGCAGCGACGAGGACGAGGACTACGAGGAGGGCGGCAGCAATCTCGACGGTGTCCTCAGTGACCCGAAGTTTGAGGAGGCGCTTGACGTTGCCTTTTCGACAGGGAGCATCTCCACTGCCCTTTTGCAGAGGAAGATCTCGATCGGCTTCGGCCGCGCGGCCCGCTTCATTGATGCGATGTGCGAGATGGGCGTGGTGGGCGAGATGCGCGGCGGCGCCAAGCCGCGTGAGCTTTTGATGAGCCGCGCAGAATACGAGGAGCGCCGCCATCGCCTGTTTGACGAATAAACGAAAAGGAGCTTTGTATGGTCTACGTACTGCTTGCTGACGGCTTCGAGGAGATCGAGGCCCTGACCCCTGTGGATATTCTGCGCCGTGGGGGTGTTGAGGTAGCGACCGTCGGTATGACGGGGCGCACCGTGATGGGGAGCCACGGGATCCCCGTGGTTGCCGATATCCTGCCCGACGAGGTTGCCGAGGAATTTGAGATGCTCGTCTTCCCCGGCGGTTTGCCCGGCTCGGACAACCTCAACGCCTCCCCCGATACCGATCGCTTTCTGGCTGCTGCCGAGGCATGCGGCGCACACGTGGCGGCCATCTGTGCCGCCCCCTATCTGCTCGGCCGCCGCGGTCTTCTCCGCGGCCTTGCGGCGACCTCCTATCCGGCCGAGAAGTTCCGTTCTGCGCTTGAGGGCGCTAAGGTGACCGACGAGCGCGTCGTCACCGACGGGCGCTTCACCACCGCCGCGGGGATGGGTGTTTCCGCCGCCTTTGCCCTCCGCCTTCTCGCCGTCCTGCGCGGCGAGGATGCGGCACGCACGGTGGGGGATGCCGCGCTGATCGCGCTGTGACGCTCCGCCTTTTTGGCGAGCCCTCGCCGCGCCTTTACGCCGAGGCCTTTGGCACGACGGTGACAGAGGCAAGTGAAACCCTCTCTGCCCTTCTTTCCGCCGGGGCGATCCCCCTTTTGCTCTTTGAAGGGAATTCCCTCGTTTCGCAGGGGATCGGGATCCCCCTGACGGTCGACGGAGGTCGGATCCTGTATCTTTATGCCCTCACGACCGATGCCGCCGCACGTAACCGCGGCTTTTTGCGTACCCTCTTAAAGGAGACGGCAAATGCGTTTGCCGCGCGCGGCTACCGGGCGCTTTGCCTTCTCCCGGCCGACACGGCCCTCGCCTCAGCCTATCGGCGGATGGGCTTTACCCTCTCCTTCCCGGCCGGGGCGCTCGCGCTTCCCGCGGAGAGTGAGGACTTCTCGTTATACACCGAGGCGCCCCCCGCCTTCCGCCCGACCGACGACCTCGACCTTCTCCACGCCTCGCTCGGGCAGGCGATGTCCCTCCCTCTCTTTGCGCTGACCTTAGAATCCCTTGCTGACGTTGTATATCCCGCGCGCTTCGGTGAGGAGACCGCCCTCATCTCGCGCCGCCATCCCGGGTGCGCGCTTGCGGTATCACCGGGGCTTCTTCCCCTCTATCGGCGCCGCCCGACGGCCGACCTTTTGATGCTGCCCCTCACCAAGGATGCCGCGCCTCCGCCCGAACCGCTACCGAGGTGACATATGATAACGAGCAAGGAAGAAAAGCAGCAGCTCCGCACCCTCTATAAGGCAAGGCGCGAGGCACTCCCGCCTCCGGTGCGCGAAGCACGCGACACCGCCCTTTGCAAGGCCATTGCGTCTACCCCCTCCTATCGCTATGCCTCCACCGTTCTGGCGTACGCCCCGATCGGTGCCGAGGTCGATCTTTTGCCTCTTCTTCGCGAGGCTCTTGCCGCCGGAAAGCGCGTGGCACTCCCGCGATCCTACCGCGGGGGGCTTATGACCTTCCACTATATTGAGTCGCTTTCGGTCCTCGAGCGCGGCGCCTTCGGTATCCCCGAGCCGCCAAGGACCTGTGACGTCTTTGTGCCGGCCCCTGCCACCCTATGCCTTGTGCCCGGGATCGTCTTTGACCGAATGGGATACCGGGTGGGGTACGGCGGCGGCTATTACGACCGCTTTCTCCGTGACTTTGACGGCACCGCGATCGGTGTCGTTTATCACGACTTTATTCTTGATGCCCTTCCCCACGGGCGTCACGATCTTGCCGTATCGGCCATGGCGACCGAGCGCGGGATCCTCCAAGCACAACAATGATCCGAGGTACTGCCAATGATACTCACCCCAAAAACCACCAACGTTGCCTACCGTTGCCCGAAATGCGGCTATATCGCCCGCGGTATTGCCGGGGCGTTCGGCCTCGGGGCATCGGATATGTTGCGTCTGCGCTGCACCTGTGACGGCCCCGACCAGATGACTCTGTGCGGCACGGCCGACCGCCGCGTCCGCTTAACGGTGCCCTGCCTGCTCTGCGGCCGCGATCACCATTATACCCTCTCCGATACGCTTTTTTACGGCAAGGACATCTTCCATCTCTCCTGCCCCTACACCGATATCGACATCGGCTTTATCGGGCGGGATGAGGAAAAGCTCGGCGCTGCCATTGACAAAAGCACCGAGGAGCTTGAAGCGCTTTACGAGGAGCTGATCGGCAAAGGGGCCACTCCTCTTAGCGAGGATGAGGATGCCGAGCGCGCCCTGCCCGACGATGAGGAGCCCTTCATCCCCGATGCACAGATCCACGATATCGTGCGCTTTGTGGTCAAGGAGCTTGAGGCTGACGGCGAGATCGCCTGCCCCTGCAAGGGCGGCGTATACGAGGTCGAGATGACCGCCGAGGGGATCCGCGTTTATTGCCCCGAATGTGGGGCTGCCTACCTCTTTGCCACCAACAGCCTATCGGCAGCGCAGGACTTCCTTGCCTGCAACCATCTTGAGCTCAAATAGCTAAGCATTATAAGAAAAAGAACCTTCACAATGCAAGAAAAGGCAACTTGAGCGAAAACTTCTGCTCAAATTGCCTTTTTTCTCTTTTTTCGACAGGATTTAATGGATATAATCGTTTCTCCTACACGCCGTAGTATTCACGCAGGCCGTTGTAGATGCCGCGCGCGATAAGACGCGGGTTCTCGTACATAAAGTTGGCCTCGTAGGGGTTCGTGATAAAGCCGATCTCAAGGAGCACCGCCGGCATCGGGCTGCGCCGCAGGATATACAGCCCCGGGCGGAGCTTGACGCCGCGATTGCGGAAGCCCGTTGCCTCGGTCAGCGTTCTGAGGACGGTTTCGGCAATACGGTACGCAGGGCTCGTTGTCGAAAAGACGAGTGCCTCACTGCCCCCAACGAGGGCAGAGTCGGCTGAATTTGTGTGCAGGCTGAGGAGAAGATCGGCGCCGAAGGCACGGGCGCCCGCCACGCGAAGGCGCAGGCTGTCCGCATTGGAAACACCCAGCTGTGTCGTTGGGCTGGGGCGCGAAAGCCGTGCCTCAAAATTCGGATCGGCAGTAAGGAGTGCATACAGCTCCTGTCCCACGCGATACACGATGTCCTGCTCACGGTAGCCGTTCCCCTCCGCCCCTGCGTTCGGGTTCACAGGATTATGTCCCTGATCAATATAGACTCTGATCGCCATACCGGCCCTCCTTCAAAAGTCCTTATACTTTTATCCTATGCAAAATACCGTGAGGTGTGACATGAAAGACATACAAAGGATCCTCAGCTTTATGCGCCGCGCCGTGGACGACTACGGCATGATCAAGGGCGGCGACCGTATTGCCGTCGGGATCTCGGGCGGCAAGGATTCGCTCACCCTGCTTGCCGGACTCGCAGAGCTCCGCCGCTTTTATCCGCATCCCTTTACTCTCGCCGCGATCACTGTCGATATGGGCTTCCCGGGAAGCGACTATTCGGCGATCGCCGACTTCTGCCAAGAGCGCAGCATCGAGTACCGCGTGGAAAAGACCGATATTGCCAGGATCATCTTTGAGGAACGAAAGGAGCCGAACCCCTGCTCGCTCTGTGCCAGGATGCGGCGCGGCGTTCTTCACGGCGCGACCAAGGAGATGGGGTGTAACAAGATCGCCCTCGGCCACCACTTTGACGACGCGGTAGAAACCTTTATGCTCAACCTCTTTTTCGAGGGCAGGCTCGGCTGCTTCTCGCCCGTGACCTATCTCTCAAACCGCGACCTCACGATGATCCGCCCTCTTCTCTACGCCAAAGAGAAGGACGTTGAATATTTCGCAAGAAAGAACCCCCTCCCGATCGTCGCAAGCCTCTGCCCCGAGGACAAGCACACCGAGCGCGAGAATATGAAGCAGCTGCTCCGCACGCTTGAGCGTGAAAACCCCGGGCTCCGCCACCGAATCTTCCACGCGATGTGTGAGGGCAAGATCGACGGCTCCCGCCCTGCCGGCCGCCTGCCGGAATAAAAAAACATAAAAACAGCGGCCCTTGCGGAGCACCCTTTTTGTAAAGTTTTGTTGTTGATACATCGCTTTTTTCGGTAGATGTGCGCTTATTTTAACATTCCAACAAGTGCCGCCTCGTCAATGACGGGGATACCGAGGGCCTCGGCCTTAGTGAGCTTGCTACCCGCCGCCTCACCGGCAACGACGTACGATGTCTTTGAGGAAACAGAGCCGGAAACCTTGCCGCCGGCCGCCTTGATGCGCTCCGAGGCCTCCTCGCGCGTCATCGTCGGGAGGGTTCCCGTCAGGACGAAGGTGAGGCCCGCAAGTGTCTCGGCCGGAGCCTCCTTCACCGCCTCGGTAAGCACACCGGCCGCCGTCAGCTCGTCACACAGGGCGCGCGCCTCGGCGGAAGCAAAGAACTCAACAAGGTTGGCCGCCGTGATCTCGCCAATATCGGGCACGGTGCAGAAGTCCTCGAAGGTGGCGGCAAAGCAAGCGTCCAGTGTGCGGAAGCGCGCGGCGATCGCCTCGGCGGCAACGACGCCAACCTGGCGGATGCCGAGGGCAAAGAGGAGGCGCTCAAGCCCACGCGACTTCGAGCGTTCGATAGCGGTAATGAGATTTTCGGCGCTCTTCTCTCCCATACGGTCGAGATCGGCAACCTCCACCGCGCGCAGGCGGTAGAGATCGGCGATCCCGGTGATCCTGCCGTTTGCAAGGAGAAGCGATATGATGGCAGGCCCAAGACCGTCGATATCCATCGCATCGCGCGAAGCAAAATGGATGATCGAACGGGCGCGCTGGGCGGGGCAACCCGCGAAGGTGCAGCGGACGGCAGCCCCCTCACCGTCGGCATCGCGGACAACGGGATGACCGCAGGAGGGGCAGACCGTGGGCATCTCAAAGATCACTTCTCCGCCTGTGCGACGTTCGGGGAGTGCGCGGACGATCTCGGGAATGATATCGCCCGCCTTCTGCACGATCACGCGGTCGCCGATGCGGACGTCGCGCTCGGTGATAAAATCAATGTTGTGGAGAGTCGCGCGGCTGACAGTGGTCCCTGCCAGGCGCACGGGAGCAAGGCAAGCCGTCGGCGTAAGCACACCGGTACGGCCGACCGCGATCTCGATCCCCTCAAGGGTGGTCTCCTGCTGCTCGGGCGGATACTTGTAGGCGATCGCCCATTTCGGTGTGCTGGTCCCCTCGCCAAGCGTCACGCGGTCGGAGAGCGCATCGGCCTTAATGACGGCGCCGTCCATATCAAAGGAACGGCTCTCCCGAAGCGCCCCAAGCGTTCAACGTGTGCCCACACAGCGTCAAAGCCGCTGACTGTCCGACGGTCGGGGAGGACAGTAAAGCCAAGCTCAGCGAGGCGGTCAAGCGTTTCG
>JAZQVJ010000048.1:0-1888 GCA_045631785.1 Eubacteriales bacterium | reverse complement strand
CGGTATCTGCACCGACGAGAAGATCGACTTCATGCTTGAAATGCGCGCTTCCTGCCGCAACCGCGTTCAGGATTACGCCGACAAGTTCGGCGTGGCCTTCTTCCCCGGTGCAAAGCCCTGGGGCGTCAAGGCCGACATTCTGATGCCCTGTGCCACCCAGAACGAGGTCGGCATGGCTGAGGCTGAGAAGATCGTTGCCAACGGCGTGAAGTACTATGTTGAGGTTTCCAATATGCCCACCACCAACGAGGCCGTGGCTTACCTCAAGGCAAACGGTGTGGTGGTTGCCCCCTCCAAGGCTGTAAATGCCGGCGGCGTGTCCGTTTCCGGCCTGGAGATGTCGCAGAACTCGATGCGTTACAGCTGGACTGCCGAAGAGGTAGATGAAAAGCTGCATGCCATCATGTCCAACATCTTCCGCAGCTCGATCGAGGCCGCACACGAGTACGGTCTTGGTGACGATCTGGTGGCAGGTGCCAACATTGCGGGCTTCCTTAAGGTTGCCCGTGCCATGCTCGCCTTTGGCGTTTGCTGATCCCTTCAAAACAATCGGGCGTGCCCCTTATGAGCACGCCTCTTTTTGTTACAAATCATTGAGTTTTGTCACATGTCACAACATTTCATTGACACAGGCATGATACTTTTGTTATAATTAAGTTGAAACAAAATGACAATTCGGGAGGAATTGCTTATGTTAAAAAGAAATCAGAATGTCCGTGACCTGATCATTACACAGGTTGATGACGTCAAAAAGGCGTTGCACGCCATGCAAAGCTTTATGCAGGCCGAAACCACCAAAGAAACGGTGCCCGAAACACTCCGCTCGCTGATGGTTGCCGTCTGCGATGCCGAGAACAACGCCGACAGATCCTTGCGTGCCATGATTGAATCGCTGAACAATGGCAGATATCTGCCCTCCACGCGCGAGGACATCATTGCGATCGCCACCAAGTGCGACAAGGTTGCCAACAAGTGCGAAGCGCTGGCTAAGGATATCGTATTCCGCCACTTCCGCTTCCCCGAGGCTTATACCGAAGATCTGTTGCAGATCATGAAGATCACGGTTGAGCAGTTTGACGTACTGGAAAACGCTGTTGAGATCCTCTTCACCAAAATGGGCGAGCTTATTAAGGACCACAGCATTCTCGATGAGGTCCGCTGCCTGGAGTCCGCCATTGACGTGATCGAGGACAGAACCTACGAGGCGATCTTCGACACCGAGATGTCCCTGCCCGAGAAAATGCAGACCGTACAGATGCTGCAGATGCTTTGCGATATTTCCGATATCATCGAGGATATCGCCGACAAGATCCAGATCATGCTGATTGCAAGAAGGTAAGGTATTATGTGGATCTATTTACTCTTGATTTCCGGCCTGTTTATGGGCTGGTCGCTCGGTACGAACGATGCCGCCAACGCCTTTGGCACGGCGGTAGCTACGCGCGTGATCCGTTACCGAACGGCTGTTATCATCATCGCCATCATGGTCCTGCTCGGTGCCGCCGTACAGGGTAAGGGCAATATCGACAAGCTCTCTGAGCTGGCAGGAAGCAACGAGGTCATCGCCACCGAAGAGGATGTCGCCGACATCGAGGACGACGAGGACGAAATGAAAAGGATGCGCCTCAAGTCCACGCTCAAGGCCGCTATCATCTTTGCCTGCGCCGGCCTCACCGTCTTCGTGATGAGCTATCTGAAGTTCCCTGTTTCTGCCAACCAATCGATTACAGGAGCGATCATAGGCTGGGGGCTATTCCACGCCAACTACAGCGATCCACAGGTCTTGGCCACCAACCTACCGCAGATCGGCAAATTCGCGATCACATGGCTCATAAACCCCTTGGGTGCGGCGGTGATCTCCTTTATCCTTGTACTTCTCGTTAAAAAG
>JAZQVJ010000047.1:0-8739 GCA_045631785.1 Eubacteriales bacterium | reverse complement strand
CTTTGCATCTTCGCTTTCTTTTCTACCGCGCTCTCCTCCCCTACCCCTCCGCGGCGCTTCGCTCTGCGCAACTCAACTAATCAAAAATCCGCCCTATCGGTTGATTTTTGAAGTTTCGTTTGCCCGGAGGAGGGCAATATGGCCGAAACCCCATCGCACAATCATAGCATATTCCTAAGGGCAGCTACGGCAGGGGCACAGTCCCTCCACCGCTTTGCGGTCCCCCTCCCCTTGCACAGGAGGGGCCTATTTTCTATATAGCGCAAAAGCCCTCTCCGTCACGCTCCGCGTGCCACCTCTCCCGGAGGGCGAGGCTTTTGGTTGTTGAGTTGCGCGGAGGAGGGCAATATGACCGAAACGCCATCGCACAATCATAGCATATTCCTAAGGGCAGCTGCGGCAGGGGCACAGTCCCTCCACCGCGTTGCGGTCCCCCTCCCCTTGCACAGGGGAGGCCTATTTTCTAAGCACCGGCAAACTCTCCTCCGCCACGCTCCTTGTGCGCGGTTTTCGTTTGCCAATAAAAAGGGCAGAGAGCCTGAGCTCTCTGCCCTTTGGGGATTACTGCCCGACGCGGCGGACGTAATGCTCGCCCTCCGTGAATAGAATATCCATTTCCTGATCGGCATAGTAGTTGACGATCTCACTGAAGTATTCAACAACATCGGAAGCGGTGGCACCCTCGTTATACCAAAGGTAGAGCGTGCCGTTCTCGGCGATGATGCCGTAGCAGCCGTCACCGTAGACATTGTTGTAGCCGCCGGACGTGGACGGGGCAAGGACAACGTAACCGCCGTTGAAAGGATCGGCGTTAGCCGACGAAACCGTCCTGAGCGCGACGGCGATGCGCTGGAGAAGAACCGTCTGCAGGTCGCTCATCGCAAAGGTGTCCTCCGCGATCACCAGGCGCAGATCCGTGAGCGCTGTTGAGCCAACGAAGATCGACACGTAGGGATCGCCGCCCTCGACCTCGTTCAGAACCCTCTGAATGTTCGGGTAGGCCATACCGTAGTCGATACGGGCAGTTTCGGTCAGGTCAAGGAGCGACTGGGCGGAGCCGGGATTGGTAGCGCCACGCGTGGTATCCGCGAAGAATACGGTAACGTCGCCGTTCTCATCCTCGAGGATAGCAAAGCCAACGTAGACGTAGGTAACCATATAGGCATCGTAATCGTCCTCGATAAAGACATCCTTCGTGAAGTAGAGATCTCCGTCCTCTACGAAGGTGCCATCGGCAGCGCCATTCTCCCAATAGCCCTTGACAAGCGTGATATCCGACGCAGCATCGAGGTCGATCTCACCGGTCGCGGTGTCGATCAGCGCCTTAAGATCGTCGGCCGTGGTGGTGTCGCCATCCTCGGCCATCAGGAGGCCGGTCTTGACAACGGTGCCGCGGGCCGAAAGGTCACGGGCAAGGTCAAGGTCGGTGGCAAACAGGGCGCGCAGGCCAAGGTCTCCCTCAAGGTGGAGCTGCCAGCCCACAAAGTCGATCGCGCCGTGGCCAACGGCCATCGTGTAATGATCGCGGTACTCAAGGGCGACGGCATCGAGCAGCGCCTTCTGAAGAACGGGCTGAGCGTAGGTGACGTTGAGCGAATAGGAGGCAAATGCCTCGAAGACACGGGCGCGGCTTTCAGGAGAGAGCGCATAAACAGCGCCGGCATCGAGCGCGTAGGTGCGGCAGAGGATACCGAATGTATCCGCCGCCTCGGTGTCACTGCCAAAGTCGTAAAGGAAGCCGTCAACCACCGAATCGTAGAGTGCAACTGCCGCAGCGCGGTCACCGCCGAGCTCGATGGATTTCAGAGCCTCGAAGAGCGTGGTCTTCTGCTCTTCGGTAAGGTAGCTGAACTTGACGAGGTTAAAGCCATAGTAGCCGGCGAGGTCGGCAAAGTGGTTCTGGAGCATCTCCTCCTCGGTCAGAACACAGGAGTAGGTACGGATGGCAAAGAAGGTAGGATTGCTCCCGTTACCGAGCCAGCCGATATCACCGCCGTTGACCGACAGCCTCTCAACATCGAAAACCTTGGTGCCGTTCATATACGCGCGAATATCCATGATACCGTCGTCAAAGATCTCTCTGACGTCACCGTCAGCGTTCTTTGAAACCTCGCGGGGAGGATTGACGTACAGCGGGCCCTTCAGCTCGGTATCAACCAAGAGAGAGGGCTTGGTGTAGGGGACACCCTTAAACGCAATGGGAGTCTTGTCAACGACCCCGTCCACGATCGCATAGAAGCCGTACGCGGTCGTGCCGTTGTCATTGGCCGTGATGTACTGCGCGCGGCCCTGATAGTTCTCGGTCATGACGACAACGTAGGGACCGTAGGTCGCGGCCGCATCACCTGCCGTTTTGGCAAGGTAATACACCTCACCGTCGATCTCGGTGCGGTAGACATAATTATCGGCACGGACCGCACTCATCCCGGCGACACGGCTGTTCTCATACCTCACGCCTCCGTCCTCATTGGTCTGAGGCTCGACAAGGTAGTAGCGAGGATCGTTGGTCCCCTTCTCCTTGTCAACCGTCAACGTGATGTTGAGGGCGGTAGAAAACGTAACGCTCGGGCCGGAATAGGCGGTGTAGTAATCTTGATCCTCCCGGGGACCGTACACACCCATGAAGGTCTTGTATTGGTAGGCCTTGATATAGGCGGCTCTGTTCGGCGACATCGAGGAGAAATGCGGGAAATAAATACGGAAGGTATCGAGCTGGAAGTTGGGTTCGCCCTCACACCAGTCCATAACCACCTGGTAAGTAAGCGAGCCCTCAAGGTTGGCAGACTTGACCCTCAGAACGTTATTCTTTCCGCAGATAAGACGGCCATCTCCCCAGGTGCGGACGTTGGAGTGTCCCCAGCCCGCATCGGGGATGTCACCGAATTGGAACTTATCACCGCCGCTAAAGACGTATTTATCGCGGGCAGCCTGCTCACCGGAGATCTCGGGAGTGCGAAGCTTTTGGGGGTTCCATTCACCATTGACCGTATGGGGGAGGTTCCACGTTTCCTCGGGATAGGAATAGTCCATGTAAAGATCGCCGTCGTCAGGAGTGGCGGCAAAGAAGTCAACCCAGGTCACGAGCTGGTCCTGACGGGCGTAGAGATCCTTGTAGGTGATCGTCGTTTTGGGGGCATACGCGCCGTATATCTCGTCAAGGACGGCTTCGACCGCCAGGTCGATCGTCTCCTGCACTATGGTGCGGTTCAGCTTCTGCGTGGCGGGCAGCGCGTTCACGACCGAATACACGGTCTCGCGGGCGGCAGGCTCGAGCATAAGAACGCCCGAGATGTCCGCCGACAGCTCCTTCGCCAGTGCGGCAAAGCTAAGGCAGGCAGCCGACGGCTGGGCGATCCCCTCGGAGAGAGCGCCGTAAACGTACACGTCGACGATCTCCTTCAGCTTCGCAGCGAGGACCTCGCGCTCGGCAAGGCCGCCGCCGATCACATCGTCGACAAACTCCTTGGCGATCGTAAGCTTCTTATCGGGCGAGAGCGCAATGATAGCTCCGATATCGAGCTTATACCACTTGGCAATATCGGCAAAGTGGTTCTGGATCATTTCGTCCTCGGTAAGCGCTCTCGAGTAAAGACGGATCGCAAAGTAAGAGGAGGAAATATTGGCACCGAAGTTGAGGAGAGTCAGAGGATTGGCGGGGATGTTGGCGGTGTAGGAAACGTCGGCCGTAAAGGCGCTTTCCCCATTGTAAAAGAACTCAAGCTTGCCGTTCGCATCCGTAGCCTTCGCAGAATGCTTGACTGCGATGGTGACGTCCATCGGTGTTTCGTTATCCAGCGGGATCGTGATCGCACCCGCAGTGCCGTACGCCGGGAACTCGCTCTTCTTTACCGAGCCGTATTCCTCGATCCCTGTGAAAAGAAGCTGATTGCCGTCGGCCGAATAGATAGCCTCGGTGGCCAGCGCCACGTTGCGGACCATAAAGGTCCTTTTGCCGAAGTCGTGGCCCGGGAGCATAACGTACTGTGCCGTCACCGTTGCATCGGCCGCAAGGTTCTTGCCACCAAGATTTAAGTAAGCGTCACTATGAGCGTAGGGATTGAACCGGATAGCGCCGGGGAGCTGATCGAAGGTGGCGAAGCCGAATTCACCCGTTGCATCACGCCAGGTCTGACCGAGGTCGTAGGCAACCCCCGGGAAGGTCCAGGAGGGAGTCGTGCCGGTGACGGTGTGCTTCTGCAGCCAGGCGTCCACGCTCTTGGTATAATTGTTGACCAGCTTGTTGTATTCGGGAACGAAGCCAACCGTCGACGAGGTCACGGAATAGGTGTTGTCGGGCGTGCTGTTCTCCTTGGCGGCGTCAAGAGCCTCCTCGAGGGTATGGAAGTAGACCGTGCCGTTCTCATCCTCGAGGACTCCGAGGGGCGAGGTGATCCAGAAGCGGACACGCTCCGCCGTATTGGCAATGACCTCATCGTAATAATCGGAGTCGTAGGCCTCCTTAAGAACGTACCCCTTCTCGTTCTGGGGATCGGTCAGGCGGAGGCGGACCAGCTCGGCGCGCGCCTCGGCGAGAGGCATATCCTCTTCACCGATGATATTGCCATCCTTATCCACGATCCAGAAATCCATACGGTCGTTGATATCCGTGTAGCTCTCACCGTAGAGGGGAGGCGTTGCGAGGGTATCCTCGGCCGCGATCCCATCGGGATTCCAAATCGAGTTGGTCTCGAAAAAGTCCATCACCACGATGGCGCCGTCGGTTACATAGAGCGACGAATAGTCATACTCCTTCTCCGTATCCGCGGCAGACACCGAAAGAAGCAGAGTCGGCACAGCCGAACCCAGCATCAGAAGCGTCAAAAGCAGGGCAAGTACGCGCTTTTTCATGGGCATTCTCCTCAAAATATGGTTTCAAAATTAAAAACATGGTTGGGCGGTGACGGTACACCGTAATAATTGTATCATATATACCTTAAAATTGCAAGTGAAAATAAGGGGGAGCGCGCGTTTTTTACATTTGCGACAAAAGTTTTGCTCGGGGATTGGCGAGGCTGACGAAACCAAGCATGAGGAAACAAGAAAAAGCCCCAAAAGTGGGGCTTTTCCGTAAGATTTTCAGAACTTAAAGTAATTTTTGGCATTCTCATAGCACACACCGCGGACGATGCGCTCGAGCGAAGCGCGGTCGTTCGGGTATTCGCCGTTATCCACCCACGTGCCGATGAGGTTGCAGAAGATGCGGCGGAAATACTCGTGGCGAGGATAGGACACGAAGCTGCGGCTGTCGGTCAGCATGCCGACAAAGTTCGCAAGGATGCCGAGGTTGGCGAGGGCCTGCATCTGCCCCTCCATCCCGTCACGCTGGTCGTTGAACCACCAGCCCGAGCCGAACTGGATCTTCCCTGCCGTCGGGGCGCTCTGGAAGCAGCCCATCAGCGTACCGAGAACGTAGTTGTCCTTCGGGTTCAGGGTGTAGAGGATAGTCTTCGGCAGGCAATCGTCGACAGCGAGAGTGTCAAGGAAGCCCGCAAGGTCGGCCGCGATCTCGCGGTCGTTGACCGAGTCAAAGCCGGTGTCGGCACCGAGCAGACGGTACATCTTGGTGTTGTTGTTACGAAGGGCGCCGATGTGGAGCTGCATGGCCCAGTCGCGCTTGACATACTCGGCCGCGCAGACCTTCAGGACGGCGGTGCGGAAGATATCGGCCTCACGCTCGGTGATCTCACCGCCGTTGACACGCTTCTCAAAGACGGCGGCGGCATCGCCCTCGGTGCAGGGGGCAGCCTCCAGGGCATGGTCGGAGAGCCGACAGCCGTGGGCGTGGAAGAACTCGATGCGGCCACCGAGCCAGGTCAGAAGCTCGGAGTAGGTCTTGACACCGATCTTTTCCATATAAGGCAGGAAGGTTTCCTTGCCGATCTCGACAGCCTTGTCGGGACGGAAGGTGGGGAGGATCTTGGTCGTGAAGCCGGCGAGTGCCTCATGATACTCGAGGGTGTCGGCGGGATCGTCGGTCGTGCAGACGGCTTCCACATTCGATTTGGTGATGAGGGCGCGGGCGCGGAAGCTATCCTCGGCGAGGGCGCGGTTGCAGATATTCCAGACCTCCTCGCAGTTCTCCTCGGTGAGGGGATCCGAGATGCCGAAATAGCGGAGCAGCTCAAGGTGAGTCCAATGGTAGAGGGGGTTGCCGATAAGAAGCGGCAGGGTGCGGCTCCACTCCTTCCACTTCAGGAAGCCGTCGGCATTACCCGTGATGTACTCCTCGGGAACGCCGTTTGAGCGCATCTGGCGCCACTTGTAGTGGTCGCCGCCGAGAAAGAGATCGTAGGTGTCGCGGAACTGATAGTTATCCGCGATCATCTTCGGCTGCAGGTGGCAATGGTAGTCAATGATCGGAAGCTCCTCGGCGATCTCGTGGTAGAGGCGCTTCGCGGTCTTTGAGCGAAGCATGAAGTCCTCGGTAATGAAGCCCTTCGTGCTTTTTGGCGTAATGATGGACATAGCATTCCTCCGTTTTCGCGCCCGGTGGGCACGGCTCTTTGATATCACCGTAAGTATATCATTTTTCGGAGCCGCCGTCAATCGTTTTCCTTATTTTTTCCCGAAAAGCGCCAAAGAGGCGAGGATGCGGCGTTGGCGCAAGGGCCTTCCTTTGTAAAGTCTTGTTTTCGTTTTAATGGGTTTTCCGGGAGATGCGCGCGGAGTTTGGCGGCAAGCACCTGTGGAGTGAGCAAAATATAAAAACGCCCCCTTGCCAAATGTGCGAGGGCGTGGTACAATAAAAGCGAAAATCTTCCGGGAGTTACGATTATGGACAACATTGCCGAGATCGCAGTCATCGGTGCAGGGCACGCGGGGATCGAGGCGGCACTTGCCGCCGCGCGGATGGGTGTGCCTACCCTGCTCTTTACCCTCTCGCTTGACGCGGTTGGGAATATGCCCTGCAACCCCTCGATCGGGGGGACGGCCAAGGGGCATCTTGTATACGAGATCGACGCCCTCGGCGGCGAGATGGGACGGGCGGCCGATGCCGTGACGCTCCAATCGCGCACCCTGAACGCGGGCAAGGGGGCGGCGGTGCGCTCCAAGCGCGTGCAGGCCGACCGCATGGCCTACCGCGCCTATATGAAGCGCGTTCTGGAGAGCGAGCCCCGGCTGCGCCTCATCCAGGCTGAGGTCACAGAGATCCTCACCGAGGAGGGGGCGGTCACGGGCGTGCGGACGGCACTTGGCGAGGTCTTCCCCGTCCGGTACGCCATTGTGGCGACCGGCACCTTTCTCTCGGGCGAGGTCTTTGTCGGTCACAAGTCCTTCCCGGCGGGGCCGGACGGGCTGCTGCCGGCGAACGGCCTCGGCGACTCGCTCCGCGCCCTCGGTCTTTCGCTCCAGAGGTTCAAGACCGGAACACCGGCGCGCATTGCACGGCGGTCGGTCGATCTCTCGGCGCGTGAGGTACAGGTGGGCGAGCATCCGGTGATCCCGTATTCTGCCGACACCGACCGAGAGGAGCTTTCGGCGCGCGAGCAGCTCCCCTGCTACGTGCTGTACACGAACGGGGAAACGCACAGGATCATTCGGGATAATATCGAAAAAAGCGCCCTCTTCTCGGGGCTCATTCGCGGGACCGGGCCGCGCTACTGTCCCTCGATCGAGGACAAGATCACGCGCTTTGCCGACAAGGAACGCCATCAGCTCTTTCTTGAGCCGACGGGGGCCGACACCGAGGAGATGTACCTACAGGGCTTCTCGACCTCGATGCCGCCCGAGGTGCAGCTCCGCATGCTGCGCTCGCTCCCCGGGATGGAGCATGCCGAGGTGACGCGCTACGCCTACGCCATCGAATACGACTGCATTAACCCGACCGAGCTTTCGGCAACGCTGGAATGTAAGCGGGTGCGCGGGCTGTACGGCGCCGGACAGTTCAACGGCACCTCGGGCTACGAGGAGGCTGCCGCGCAGGGGCTCCTGGCCGGGATCAACGCCGCCCTCGCCGCGAAGGGGGAGGAGCCGCTGATCCTCTCGCGCGCCTCGTCCTATCTTGGAACGCTGGTGGACGATCTTGTGACCAAGGGGACGAAGGAGCCCTACCGCATGATGACCTCGCGCTCGGAGTACCGCTTGCTCCTGCGGCAGGACAACGCCGACCGGCGGCTGACACCCATCGGACGGCGCGTAGGTCTTATCGGTGACGCGCGCTTTGCTGCCTACGAGAAGAAGCAGGCGGCCATTGCGGCCGAGCGTGCGCGCCTTGAGGCGACCGTGGTGCCGCCCTCGGCAAAAAACAACGAGATCCTTGCATCGCTCGGCACGGCGCCCCTTTCGACCGGGGCGCGGCTCACCGAGCTTTTGCGACGCCCCGAGCTTGACTACGCGGCTCTTGCGCCGCTGGATGCCGGAAGGCCCACGCTCGATCCCGCCGTGACGCTGACGGTCGAGATCGACGTCAAGTACGAGGGGTATCTGCGGCGAGAGGAGGCCGAGGTGCATCGCCAGGAAAAGCTTGAGAGCCTGCGGCTCCCCGCGGACATTGATTACGGTGCCATCCGGGGCTTGCGTATCGAGGCGGCACAGAAGCTTGCGGCAATGCGGCCTGCCAGCGTCGGGCAGGCGGCACGCATCAGCGGCGTGAGCCCCGCCGACATCAGCGTTCTTCTCATTTACCTTGGAAAATAGTCATACTTCCGGTGGCGCGGCATATACTGCTACCAAGGGCGGTCCGCCGCCAAACCGATCCGGGGGTGTTGTATGTGCCACAGAAATCTCGCGAAGATCCTC
>JAZQVJ010000046.1:0-1687 GCA_045631785.1 Eubacteriales bacterium | reverse complement strand
CGTTGCCCCCTTTGCCGCCGCTGAGATCGGGCGGCTGCTCGCCACCTCGGTCGGGGTGGTGCGTGCCTCCTCCCACTCCCCGCGTGCAACACTCACCTTTCGGTCGTCTGAGGCGGCCGACTATATCCGGGCGGGGGAGCTGACCTATCCGCAAAAGCCGCAGCCCTGCCCCCATTGTCAATCGCATTTTTTGCGCGGTATTTTCTTAGCCTCCGGGCGAATGTCCGATTACACAAAGCTTTACCGCTTGGAGCTCTCCGCGGGGGATCGTGCCGATGCCCTTGCCACCCTTCTTTCGGATCTTGGGCTTCCGCCAAAGCGTACCGAACGCCGAGGAGAGAAGCTTTTGTACTATAAATCCAACGCCACCATCTGCGACCTTTTGGCAGCGATGGGGGCCGAGGCGGCGGCCTTCAGCCTTATCAATGACAGCATTGAGGCGGGGTATCGCAACGCCGCCAACCGCCGTGCCAACTGCGAGGCACGGAATATTGAGCGCTCTGTCGATGCCTCAATGCGCTTTGTACATATCTATCGCCGTCTTGAGGCGGCGGACAGGCTCTCGCGTTTGCCCGAGGAATTGCGTGCCACAGCCCGTCTGCGTGCCGAAAATCCGATGATGTCCTTAACCGCCCTCGGCGCTCGCCATTCGCCCCCGATCACGAAATCGGGGATGAACCATCGCCTCCGGAGGATCGAAGCGATGATTGAGGAGATACTGAAAAACAAGGAGGAATAAGCGTGCAAGACTTCGTTCATCTGCACCTGCACAGTGAATACAGCTTGCTTGACGGTGCCTGTCGCGTGCGCGATATTCCGAGGGCCGCGGCGGCGGCGGGGCACCGCGCGGTGGCGATCACCGATCACGGCGTTATGTACGGTGCCGTTGCCTTTTACAGGGCCTGCTGCGAGGAGGGGATCAAGCCTATTATCGGCTGTGAGGTGTACGTGGCTCCCCGTTCGCGCTTTTCCAAGGAGGGGAAGGTCGACTCCTCGGGGAACCACCTGGTCCTCCTTTGCAAAAACGAGGTGGGCTACAAGAACCTGATCGCTATGGTTTCCGCCTCCTTTACCGAGGGCTTCTATTCCAAGCCGAGGATCGACATGGAGCTGCTCCGGCAGCATCACGAGGGGCTGATCGCCCTCTCGGCCTGCCTTGCGGGGTATATCCCGCGGATGATCACGCAGGGTGATCTGCAGGCGGCCGTGGACTACGCCCTCGAGATGAAGGGGCTTTTTGGCGAGGATTTTTACCTTGAGCTTCAGGATCACGGCATCGCCGATGAGGCGGTTGTCACCCGAGCGCTCTGTGAGCTTTCCGAAAAAACGGGAGTCCCTCTCGTCGCGACCAATGACGTCCATTATCTCAAAAAAGAGGATGCCGACGTTCAGGCGACGATGATCTGTATCCAGACAAACACCGTCACGGCGGACGGTCGTCCTCTCGGCTTTGAAACCGACGAATTCTACTATAAATCCACCGAAGAAATGGAGGCGCTGTTCGGGAACATCAAGGGTGCGCTCGAAAATTCGGTGAGGATCGCCGATAAATGCGATTTTTCCTTTGAATTTGGCAAGGTCCATATGCCTGTGTTCCCGACACCCGACGGCGTTTCGCACGGCGAGTATCTCGCCGACCTTGCGGCGCGCGGCCTTGAGGCACACATCAAGAGTGGGCGTATTGATT
>JAZQVJ010000045.1:0-3122 GCA_045631785.1 Eubacteriales bacterium | reverse complement strand
CTTCGATATGTCGGAGTATATGGAGAAGCATACCGTTTCCCGCCTCATCGGAGCGCCTCCCGGCTACCTCGGCCACGAGGAGGCAGGGCTTCTCACCGAGCGTGTCCGCCGCCGCCCGTATTCGGTCGTCCTTTTTGACGAAATTGAAAAAGCACACCCCGATGTCTACAATCTGCTCTTGCAGATCCTCGAGGACGGAATTCTGACCGACAGCCACGGTCGCACCGCCGAATTCCGCCACGCGATCGTCGTTATGACCTCCAACCTTGGTGCGTCCCTTCACCGCAACGAGCATCCTTTGGGGTTTGCAAATATTGACCATACAAAAAATGCCACCGAGGAGCAAAAGGCCGCCCTTCAAGCGGTGGAGCAGCATTTTCGCCCCGAGCTTCTCAACCGACTTGATGAAACCGTGATCTTTCGCCGCCTTACGCGCAAGGATATCACAAGGATCGCCGAACGGATGCTCGTGGCCGTCCTTGAGAGGATCCGTCACGCCGGCTTCTCTCTTGAGGTGGCCGAGGGCGTTGCCGAATACCTGGCCGAGCGCGGCTATTCCCCCGAGCACGGCGCAAGGGCTCTCCGCCGCACCATTACCGCACTCCTTGAGGATCGCTTCTCTCTCGGCATTATAGAGGGACAGATCCTTCGCGGCAAACGGTATCTCGCCGAGGCTTTGGAGGACGGTATCGCCTTTCGCCCTCTTGATACCGATGCGGATTTCAGCTCCCCCTCCCCCATTGAAACGACCGCCACCCTCTGAGCTCCTCACACCGAAAGCGGCAACTTCAAAACCTTATTTAGAGCGCGCATACTACGCGCACAATAATTTATATAATATATTTTCCAAAAACCTCTTGACAAAGCGGTGACGCCGTGGTATACTGGTCGTACCTCTGTCAGAGGTTTTTTTGTTGTGCGCTTCGGGACGAGCAGCACACAGCCTCTGCTCTTGAGGGAGGTACACGGTCTTTTGACCGACACATGGGAATGATCCCAAATTCAATTAGGAGGTGCCGTTAAAAGAGAGTCAAGATCACGATGGTTTGCACGGAATGCAAGCAGAGAAACTATGACACGAGCAAGAACAAGAAGTACGATCCCGACAGAATTGAAATGAACAAGTTCTGCCCCTTCTGCCGTAAGCATACCCTGCACCGTGAGAGCAAGTAATCGAGAGGAGAGAACGAATGGCTGATATGGAAAACAAGAACCTCGAGACCGAAGCTGCTGATGCAGTCACGGAGACCGAGGCCGTCGAAGCCCCCTCGGTTGCTGAGGAAAAAGTCCCTGCCAAGAAAAAGAAGAAGGAAAGACCCGGCTTTTTTGCCCGGATCGGCGGCTTCTTCGCTCGCATTGGTCGCCGCATTGCCAAGTTCTGGCGCGACTACAACAGCGAACGCAAAAAGATCGTCTGGAAGCCCTGGCGTGAGGTTTGCAAGAGCTCGGGTATCGTCGTTGTTTCGGTTCTGGTGTTCAGCGCGGTCATCCTTGGCATTGATACCGTCTTTGACAGTCTTTTCAAGTGGATCGCCGGTTTGATCTGAGGGAAAAGCAATGAGTGATATCAATGAAATGAACCTTGGTCCCCAGTGGTATGTCATTCATACCTATTCGGGATACGAGAGTAAGGTAAAAGCCAACATCGAGCAGATCGTCAAGAACCGCGGCCTCGGCCACCTGATCTATGATGTGGTCGTCCCCACGGAAAAAAGCTTTGTGACCAATGCCAAGGGTGAGCAAAAGGAAGTTGAGACAAAGCGCAAGCCGACCTACGTCTTCATTCATATGACAATGAACGAGACGAGCTGGGGTGCTGTGCGTTACGTTCCGGGTGTTACCGGCTTCGTGGGTCCCGGCTCCCGTCCCGTGCCGCTTACCGACGCCGAGCTGAAGAAGCTCAACATTGGTTCTACCGTCGCCGAGTTTGCCTTTAAGGTCGGTGACAAAATTTCTGTCGTGTCCGGTGCCTTTGCCGGGTATAACGGTGTTCTCCAGGAGATCAGCGAGGATAAGAAGCAGCTTACCGTCCTTATCTCCACCGAGCGCCGCGATATCTCGGTTATGATCGACACCCAGGACGCACGCCTCGCGGAATAAGCGGATCGCTCCGCATTTCGCACCGTCCGCTTGCGGACATTTTGTGGGAGGGAGAAAATTTTATTTTACATTCTCCCGTATCTTTCACCACGCTATGGAGGTTATAGTATCATGGCAAAGAAAATTTCCGGTTATATTAAGCTTCAGCTTCCCGCCGGTAAGGCGACTCCCCAGCCGCCTGTCGGTCCCGCCCTCGGTCAGTACGGTGTCTCGATCCCGAACTTCACGAAGGAGTTCAACGAGAGAACCAAGAACGATATGGGCCTTATCATCCCCGTCGTTATCACGGTTTACGCCGACCGTTCCTTCACCTTCATCACCAAGACGCCTCCCGCAGCCGTCCTGATCAAGAAGGCCTGCAACATCGAGACGGCATCGGCCACCCCGAACAAGAACAAGGTTGCTTCGATCACCAAGGAACAGGTGAAGAAGATTGCCGAAACCAAAATGCCCGACCTCAACGCCGGCTCGCTTGAAGCCGCTATGAGCATGGTTGCCGGCACGGCCCGCAGCATGGGTGTCACCGTGGTTGACTAAGAAGGAGGAACAGAAGAATGGCTACTTTTGGTAAGAAGTATACCGACAGCGCAAAGCTCGTCGACAAATCCAAGCTGTATGACAGCGCCGAGGCGATTGCCCTCGTTCTGCAGACCGCCAAGGCAAAATTTGATGAGACCATCGAGATCAACGTCCGTCTTGGCGTTGACTCCCGCCACGCCGACCAGCAGGTCCGCGGTGCTATCGTTCTCCCGAACGGTACCGGTAAGACCGTCCGTACCCTCGTCTTCGCCCGCGGCGATGCCGCCAAGGCTGCCGAGGAGGCCGGTGCCGACTATGTTGGTGCCGACGAGTACGTGAAGAAGATCACGACCGAGAACTGGTTCGAGTTTGACGTCGTTATCGCCACCCCCGACATGATGGGCGTCATCGGCCGCCTCGGTAAGGTGCTCGGTCCTAAGGGCCTGATGCCGAACCCGAAGGCCGGTACCGTTACGACCGACCCCGCTAAGGCCGTCCTCGAG
>JAZQVJ010000044.1:0-5618 GCA_045631785.1 Eubacteriales bacterium | reverse complement strand
CTTGGTATTGACGGTGTGGCCTCGGCGGCCGCCATTAACGGCGGGGGCGAGGCCGGGGCCGGTCTCGGAAGCGGGATTGATATCATCTATCCTCCGGTACACAAGCACCTTGCGGAAGCCGTGGAGCGCCACGGTGCCGTTATTACCGAATATGCCCCGGGGGCGCGCCCCGAACGGCATCATTTCCCCGCGAGGAACCGTATTATTTCGGGGCTTGCACAGGCGACGGCCGTCATTGAGGCCGATCTTGACAGCGGCGCGTTGATCACAGCGCGCAAGACGCGCCAGCAGGGAAGAGTCCTGTATGCGCTCCCCGGCCGCGTTGACGACCCCGGAAGTGCGGGAACCAGCATGCTTTTACGCGAAGGGGCCAAGCTCCTTGTGGCGGCGGATGATATCCTGACCGATTTTGAGAAGGTGTATTCCGACAAGATCAACATCTTCCGTCTGCTTGAGCGCTCCCCCTTTGTGATCGACGCCGTTCTTCGCTCGATGAAGGTATACGCGAAGGAGAAGAAGGGGAGTGTTCCCCCACAGGCGCGGAAGCCGGCTGAGCCCGAGATATCACCACCCTCCGAGGCGCCAACGCCCGAGGAGGCCGCAAAGATCGAAAGGATCCTTGATCGGCTTGGCGAAACCGCCAAGCGGATCTATGCGATGATCCCCTCCGACAAGGGGATCTCGTACGATGAAATTACCGAGGCCGGGCTTCCGATCGGCGAGGTAATGGCAACCACCGCTACGCTGGAGATCGAGGGACTCATTGAGCTTCTGCCCGGCGGTGATATTCAAAGAAAGCAGAGCAAGTAAGAAACGGAGAGCTACTCCGAGGTCCAAGGAAAGGAAACAGTTATGTCGAATTTGGTTATCGTGGAGTCGCCGGCAAAGGCGAGCACCATTAAAGGTTATCTTGGCTCAAATTATAAGGTCATTGCTTCGAAGGGACACATCCGTGACCTGCCGAAAAGCGGTCTTGGCGTTGACATTGAAAACGATTTTGCGCCGCACTACATCAACATCCGCGGCAAGGGCGACGTCATTTCGCTTCTGAAGCAGGAGGCAAAAACGGCGGGGAAGATCTTCCTTGCCACCGACCCTGACCGCGAGGGTGAGGCAATTTCCTGGCATCTTGCTACGGCGCTTGGCATCCCACTCGACAAGCAGTGCCGCGTGACCTTCAACGAGATCACGAAAAGTGCTGTCAAGGATGCGATCAAGCATCCGAGCGTCATTAATCAGAATCTTGTCAATTCCCAGCAGACTCGCCGTATTCTTGACCGCATCGTCGGGTATCAGCTCAGCCCCTTCCTTTGGAAGAACGTCCGCAGCGGTCTTTCCGCCGGACGTGTCGAGAGCGTGGCCGCGCGCATCATTTCTGAGCGCGAGGAGGAGATCCGATCGTTTGTCCCGCAGGAATACTGGACGATTCACGTGACCGTCACCACGGCCGACGGGACACCCATTGAAACACATTTTTACGGCAAGGACGGGAACGAGCTTCGCCTCACCTCGGAGGCCGAGGCCAAGGCCGTGGTTGCCGCTGTCGAAACGATGCCCTTTGTGCTGACCGGCATCCGTCAGTCGCAGAAGAGCAAGCTCCCTTCGCCCCCCTTTACGACCTCCACGCTCCAGCAGGAGGCCTCCAAGAAGCTCGGCTTCCAGTCGAAGCGCATTATGAAGACGGCGCAGGAGCTGTACGAGGGTATCAATATCGGTGCTGAATTCGGCGGTTTTTCCGGTCTTATCACGTATATGCGTACCGACTCGCTCCGCATCTCCGCATCGGCGCAGGAGGCGGCGTTTGCCCTCATTGATGAGCAGTTCGGCAAGGAATTCCATCCCGCCGCGCCCCGTCAGTTCAAGATGAAGCCGGGCGCCCAGGATGCACACGAAGCGATCCGCCCGTCCGACGTTACCCTGACTCCCGACAAGATCAAGCGTAGCTTGACACCCGACCAATACCGTCTTTACAAGCTGATCTGGGAGCGCTTTGTGGCCAGCCAAATGTCCTCGGCGGTCTTCTCGCTCCTGTCGCTCGATTTCACCTGCGGTGACTATCAGTTCCGCGCCACGGGAAGCACGCTGAAGTTCAAGGGCTATCTTGCGGTGTACGACGACACCTCGGATCATGAGGATCTCGCTGACCGCCGTGCGTTGCCCCCCGTCTCGCGTTTCACGCAGGATGCCGCGATGCCCGTGGTGGCATCGAATGCGGCACAGCATTTCACCGAGGCGCCGCCCCGTTACACCGAGGCCTCTCTCATCAAATTTCTTGAGGATAACGGGATCGGTCGCCCCAGCACCTATACGGCTATCATTTCAACCATCATTGACCGCACCTATGTTCGGCGCGAGGGCAAGGCCCTTGTTCCGACGCCGCTTGGCGAAGTAACGACCAAGCTGATGAAGGAGAATTTCCCCGATATCGTGGATTATCAGTTCACGGCAGAGATGGAGGACAAATTCGATAGCATTGCCCGTGGCGAGGAAACCCTTCACACGGTTCTCTCTAACTTCTACGGCGGCTTTGCCGCCCCCCTTGAGCGTGCCAAGAGCAACGTCAAGGCGGGCGATGTGGAGATCCCCCCGGAGGAATCCGATATCCCCTGCGATAAATGCGGGCGTCTCATGGTCTACAAGACCGGCCGCTTTGGGCGCTTCCTGGCTTGCCCCGGATATCCCGAATGTAAGAACACCAAGGCCCTCGGTAAGGACGGTCGGCCGATCGAAAAGAAGGAGACCGCTGCTGAGGTGGCAGACTTCAAGTGCGAGCTTTGCGGCGGCGATATGGTCATAAGGACCGGGCGCTATGGCTCTTTTTATGCCTGCACCAACTATCCGACCTGCAAATTTACAAAGCAGAAGGTCAACGAGCTTGGCGTGAATTGCCCGAAGTGTGATGCCAAGATCATCACAAAGATCGGTAAAGGAAAGCTCTTTTACAGCTGCGAGCGCTACCCGAGCTGCGACTTCTCGACGTGGGAGATGCCTCTCCCCGAGAAGTGCCCCGAGTGCGGCGATATGCTCCTGTATCGCAAGGGGCGCAAGCAGGTGGTGTGCCACAACAAGCTCTGCCACTACAAGAAGGATAACGTGGAAAAATGACACAAAGCCCTAAGATCACCGTGATCGGCGCGGGGCTTGCCGGCTGTGAGGCCGCATGGCAGGCCGCCGAGGCCGGTTGCGAGGTAACACTCTACGAGATGAAGCCCGAACGGTATACGCCGGCGCATCACGCGCCGACGTTTGCCGAGCTTGTATGCTCGAATTCGCTTCGCTCTAACGTTCTCTCAAACGCGGTAGGACTCCTCAAGGAGGAGCTGCGACGCATGGGCTCTCTCATCATGGAGGCGGCCGATGCCACGACAGTTCCCGCCGGGAGCGCCTTGGCGGTAGACCGTACACTGTTTTCGGCGTACGTTACCGAGAGGATCCAAGCGCATCCGCGTATCACCGTCGTCTCCCGTGAGGTGACGGAAATTCCCGAGGAGGGGATCACGGTGATTGCCACCGGCCCCCTGACCTCGGAGGCGCTTTCTGCCGATATCCTTGCGCTGACGGGGACCGGGGCTTTGCATTTCTTTGATGCGGCGGCACCGATCGTTTCGGGAGAGAGCATTGATCTTACGAAGGCGTTCTATGCCTCGCGCTACGGTAAGGGGGATCCCGAGGATTATCTCAACTGCCCGATGACCGAGGAGGAATATTTGGCCTTTCATCAGGCACTGATCGAGGCCGAGGTGGCGAAGCTCCACGATTTTGAGACAGGAGAAGCTCTTACGGTCTTTGAGGGCTGCATGCCGGTCGAGGTGATGGCCTTGCGCGGCGTTGATACCCTCCGCTTCGGTCCGATGAAGCCCGTAGGGCTTCCTGTTCCGGCAACGGGGAGGGATGCGTACGCTACGGTGCAGCTCCGCCGCGAAAATCGTGCCGGGGATATGTACAATCTCGTCGGCTTCCAGACGCATTTGACCTTCCCTGAGCAGAAGCGTGTTTTCCGTATGATCCCCGGACTTGAAAACGCCGAATTTTACCGTTTCGGTGTGATGCACCGCAATACCTACATCAACTCTCCGATGCTCCTTGCATCGGATTATTCCATGCGCGCGCGCCCGACGCTTTACTTTGCCGGTCAGATGACGGGCGTTGAGGGCTATGTCGAATCCACCGGCTCCGGCCTTGTGGCGGGCATTTCCGCTGCGGCACGGGCAATGGGTACAGAGGCCCCCGCCTTTCCGAGGACGACCATGCTCGGAGCGATGGCGGCTTACGTGAGTGATCCCACGGTAATCAATTTTCAGCCGATGAATGCTAATTTCGGTATTATTGCCCCTCTCGACCGCAAGGTCAAGGGCGGTAAGATTGCAAGAAACGAGGCGTACTCGGTGCGGGCGCTTGCCGCGATCGAGTCGCTGATGACAGAAATTTCCCGGATGGGGAAAGGAAACTGATATGCGTATTCTTATTGACGTTATGAGTGGGGATAACGCCCCGCTTGAGCTTATCCGCGGCGCCCTGATGGCCAAGGAGGAGTATCCCTCCTTAACGATCGCCATTGTGGGGTGTGAGGAGACCATCCGCGAGATCGCCGAGGCAGAGAAGCTCTCGCTTGACGAGCTTGAGGTCATCCCCTCGACCTCGGTCATCAGCATGGAGGATAAGGCGTTGGCGGTCGTCCGCGATAAGAAGGATTCCTCGATGAGCATCGGCCTGCAGAAGCTGGCCTCGGGCGATGGGGATGCCTTTGTCAGCGCCGGCAACACGGGGGCGCTCATCGCCGGTGCAACCCTGCTCGTCCGCCGTATTCGCGGTATCCGCCGTGCGGGCATTGCCACGGTCCTCCCCTTCCCGACGCCTGTCCTTTTGATGGATTGCGGCGCCAATCTTGAGGTGGGCCCTGAGAATCTTGAGCAGTTCGCGTTTATGGGCTCGCTGTATATGCAGAAGATCTACGGTCTACCTGCCCCCCGTGTCGGTCTTATCAACAACGGCACCGAATACAACAAGGGGCTCCCGCTTCAGGTGGCGACCTACGAGCGCCTTACGAAGTCGGAGGTCAACTTCGTCGGAAACGTTGAGGGGAAGGCATTGCCCTTCGATGCGTGTGACGTGGCGGTGACCGACGGGTTCACGGGCAATCTTGTCCTGAAGGTCATTGAGGGGATGGGGAAGTTCATCGGCAGTGCGCTGAAGGATCTGTTCCACACAAACATGACAACGATGCTGTCGGGCCTGATGGTTCGCGGCAAGCTGAACGGCTTCAAAAAGCAGATGGACTCCTCCGAGCATGGCGGAGCTCCCCTGCTTGGAATTGCCAAGCCGGTCATCAAGGCGCACGGCTCCTCGGATGCGAAGGCGATCAAAAACGCCGTGCATCAGGCGATGACCTTCGTTAACACGGGCATCAACTACGACATTGCCGCGTGGGCCGAGGCCTTTGAGGAAAAGGAGAAGCAGGCAGCCGCCGAGGCCTCGGCGAGTGAGCCGGCGAAATGAGGATATTATGACGAAAGAACCTGTGCTTGCATCGCTCGAGGAGAAGATAGGGTATCGTTTTTCCGATCCTGCGCTCCTTTTGACCGCGTTGACGCACGCATCCTATACAAACGAAAAGGGGG
>JAZQVJ010000043.1:0-7127 GCA_045631785.1 Eubacteriales bacterium | reverse complement strand
CCCCTCGGGGCTGCGGCTGGCCGGCCTTTTCGGCTTCTCCTGCCGCCGCACCGTGGGGTACGGGCAAAAGCCCGAGCTTTTGCGCTCCGACCTTGCCACCTACCGCGACGGGGGATATCGCGTGCTTCTCGAATGTCGCTCGGGGAACGAATGTGCCGAGCTTGCCGCCTCGCTGACCGAGGCGGGCTTTAC
The DNA here is from genome assembly GCA_045631785.1 of Eubacteriales bacterium. Classification (GTDB taxonomy): domain Bacteria; phylum Bacillota; class Clostridia; order Oscillospirales; family CAG-272; genus UBA1740. Next base: position 6,935 of record JAZQVJ010000043.1, on the reverse strand, counting down.
GGTCGCCAAGGACGCGTCCGCCCTGCCGGGGCACGGCGAGATCCTTTTGACCGACGGCGCCGCGGCCGACGGCTTTGAGCTGCCTGCCGAGCGCCTGGCCGTCCTCACCCTTGCCGAGGAGGGGGACGAGAAGCTGCGCCGCCGCCGCCATAGCCGTTACACAGGCAAAAAGGCGGGCGCCGGGGAGAGGATCCTCTCCTACGCCGAGCTGCATGAGGGTGACTACGTTGTGCATGCGATGCACGGCATCGGCCGCTTCCTCGGAATGGAGGCACTGACAGTCGACGGTGTGACCGCGGATTATATCACCCTGCAGTACGCAGGGCAGGAAACCCTCTTTCTCCGTGCCGACAAGCTGGAGATGGTCTCGCGCTACATCGGCTCGCGGAGCGAGGACGGGAGCGTGCGCCTCTCGCGGATCGGCGGTGCCGAATGGGGGCGCACCAAGGCGCGTGCCAAGGCCGCCGCCCGCGATATGGCGAAGGAGCTTCTCTCTCTTTACGCCGCGCGGCAGAGCCTTGAGGGCTTCGCCTACCCGCCCGAGGGGGACCTTGAGCGCGAGTTTGCGGCCTCCTTCCAATATGAGGAGACCGACCCCCAGCGCATGGCGATCGAGGAGATCGCCGCCGATATGGAGCGCCCCGTGCCGATGGACCGTCTGCTTTGCGGTGACGTCGGCTTCGGCAAGACCGAGGTCGCTCTGCGCGCCGCCTTCCGTGCGGCGGTTGCCGGCAAGCAGGTGGCCATTCTTGTCCCCACCACCATCCTCGCCCTCCAGCACTACAACACCATCCTCTCAAGGATGCGCGGCTATCCCGTCAATATCGAGATGCTCAGCCGCTTCCGCAAGCCCGCCGAGGCACAAAGGATCCTGCGCCGCCTCGCGCGCGGCGAGATCGATATTATTGTGGGCACGCACGCCCTGCTCGGCAAGAGCGTCGCCTTCCGCGATCTTGGGCTCCTGATCGTTGACGAGGAGCAGCGCTTCGGCGTTTCGCAGAAGGAGCGCATCAAGCAAATGGCCGCGGGCGTGGACGTTCTTACCCTCACGGCGACGCCCATCCCCCGCACCCTCAATATGGCAATGAACGGCATCCGCGATATGTCGGTGCTTGACGAGGCCCCGGCCGATCGGTCGCCCGTCACCACCTTCGTCATGGAGCATGACGATCTGATGGTCGCCGAGGCGATGCGGCGTGAGCTTTCGCGCGGCGGGCAGGTGCTGTACCTTTACAACCGCGTGGATACCATCTACCGCGTGGCCGAGCGCGTGAGGACCGCCCTCCCCGAGGCGCGCCTTGCCGTCGCCCACGGCGGCATGGACCGCCGCGAGCTTGAGGACATCTGGCAGGCGCTCGTGCTTGGTGACATTGATATCCTCGTGGCAACAACGATCATCGAAACCGGCGTTGACCTGCCGAACGCCAACACCCTCATCATTGAGGATGCCGACAGGCTCGGCCTTGCCCAGCTGCATCAGCTGCGCGGCCGTGTCGGGCGCTCAACGCGCCGCGCCTACGCCTACTGCACCTACCGCCCCGGTAAGGCCCTCTCGGAGATCGCCGAGAAGCGCCTCGCCGCCATCCGTGAATACGCCGAGTTCGGCGCCGGCTTCCGCATTGCCCTGCGCGACCTTGAGATCCGCGGTGCCGGCAACCTGCTGGGAGCCGAGCAGCACGGTCACATCGATGCCGTTGGCTACGATATGTACGTCCGTCTTCTCTCCGAGGCGGTGGCCGAGGCGCAGGGAACCCTGCCCCCGCCGCGCGCGACGGCCACGGTGGATATCCCCGTGAGCGCCTTCCTGCCCGAGAGCTATATCAAGACCTCGGCCCACAGGATCGATATGTATAAGAAGCTCGCGCTCATCGAGACCGAGGCCGACCGCGACGACGTGCTTGATGAGCTGTGCGACCGCTTCGGTGAGCCGCCGCGCCCCGTCCTTGCCCTGCTTGACGTGGCGCTCTGCCGTGCAACGGCCGCCGCCGCCGGCATTGAGCGCATTGAGCTGCGGGCGGGCGAATTGAAGTTCACCTTCCCCCGTCTTTCGCTTGAGGCGTGGAGCGAGGCCTTTGCCGAGTTCCCCGGCCTCCGCATCAGCGGCACCCCTCCCTTCGTTACCCTCCGCCCGGCAGCCGGCGAGGACGCCGTTGCCACGGCACTCCGCGTGCTTTTGGCATATCGGCGCGGCACGGATGCCGACAAAAACGATATATGTAAAGGAAACCTGTCATGAAGCAAAACGCAACCTCCAAAAAGAACCGAAAAGGCCGCGCGCCCCTCGCCCTCTCGAGGGGGCAATGCATCTCGCTGATCGCGGGCCTCCTTGCGATCGTCCTGCTCCTTGGGATCCTGATCTTTATCCCGAAGAACCCGGTCCTCCGCTACGGCGGTCTCACCGTCACCGAGGAGATGTACGCCTATTGGTTCTCGCTCTATAAGGAGCAAAGGATGATCAGCTACGGCATCTACGGCTATCAGGATGCGCTCGCCGCGACCTGGGATGCACCGAGCGACACCGAGGGATTGACGGTCGGGGAGAAGATCACCGCCGAGATCCACAACGACATCAAGATGAAGCTCGTGGCCGCCGTCCTTTACGACAAGCTCGGGGCGACCTCGCCCATCTCCCAGCGCGCCTACATCAAGGACTACTATGAGGAGATGCTGGAGTACCGTGCGGGCGGCTCAAGGGCCGAGCTGCGCGCCTTGGCCGAGAAGTACGGCACGAGCATCAAGGCGATGAAGAAGTGCGCCGCCATCGACCTGAAGGCCGAGCTGTACTTCAAGTACCTTGAGGACACCTCGACGGGCGAGATGACAAACGTCGAGGTCAATGCCTTCTATACAAGCAACTACAAGCGCTTTAAGGTGCTCTACCTCAACAGCGAGGTGAGGGGCACGATGGAGAACGGTGAGCGTGTCGAGGTGGAACTCACCGAGCAGGAGAAGGCAGCGCGCCTGGCCATTGACCGCGAGCTGTTCACCTACCTCTATAACGGCGAAAATGCCGGCACCATGACGGTCGAGAAGTTTGAAGCCTACCTCAAAAACTCGGACGAGGGCCTGCATGCCGAGGGCTTCTATCCCGACGGTCTTTACGTCTCGCGCTACAACTCGCTCGGTGTCGGCGTTCTTGAGGACGAGGTGATCGAGGAGGTCGGGCATCTGCGCGAGGGCGATCTTTTGCGCGTTGAGACCGATGCCGGCATCCGCTATATCTTCAATTATCCCCTGCTCTCGGCCCCCTTCAATTCGGCCGATCTTGAGCCCTTCTTCTATGGCTTCTTCTCGAACGCCGCCGCCTATACCGTGGCTGCACGCGTCAGCGCGAAGGTCACCGAGGTCAAGGATTTCCCCGACAACCGCAAGGATATCACGGTCTACACCGTCCCCTACAATTCCGACTTTGAATTCTGCAAGATCAACAAGTAACGAGCCGGGCGGCGCGCTTTTTACACGACGTCACCGTCCTGTCGCCGACAAGAGCCGAAGCGGCCGTGCCTACAAGAGCTAAAAAAGAGCAAGCACCTGTGTGCTTGCTCTTTTTGCTTGCTTCAGGTATTTGCCGGGGGGCGCTCGTTAACCGGGCAAGGGACGGGCCGCCCCTCCCCCGCGGGCGGAAATATGCGGAAGTTTGCCTCAATTTGGCCTCTTCCCCGCAGGGGCTTTCCGTGCTATAATGGTGGTACACCAAAAGTGAAAGGAGCTTTCTCATGAAAAAAGTCCTCTCTTTGATGCTGACAGCGATCCTCCTCATGGGGATCTTTGTGATACCGATACGAGCCTTCGCCGCCACCGCCGCGATCCCCTCCGCCGGGGTGGTAGACACGGGGGGCGGGCGCCTTAACGTGCGCGCCAAGCCCTCGACATCAGGGGCGTGGGTAGCCTCACTCAACGACGGTACATACGTGACGCTCTACGAAAGGACGGGAAGCTGGTGGCGCTGTGAATACGCCAAGGGGCGCTACGGCTACTGCCACGCCGACTACGTGAAGGAGCTTGCGGGGAGCGCGGCGACCGTGTCGGTCGGTGCCTCGTCCCTCAACGTGCGAAAGGGAGCCGGCACGGGCTATTCCCGTATCGGCAGTCTTGTCACCGGGGATTCGGTGGTCGTCCTCTCGACATCGGGCGGCTGGTCGCGGATCCTTTACGAAGGAACAAAGATCGGGTACGTCAGTGCCGCCTACCTCACGACGGCCGCGAAATACGCCCCCGTCGCCCTCGCCGTTCCGTGCTATCGCCAGTGGGACAGCCGCTGGGGAAGCATCAAGATCGGGAGTAGCGGGAAAACGATTTCGCAGATCGGATGTGCCACCTCGGGGATCTCGATGCTCGAGTCCTATCGGACAGGCACGTCACTCACCCCTGCCACGATGGTGAAGCGGCTTTCCTACACGGCAAGCGGCAACGTCTTCTGGCCGAGCCACTTTGACGTGCATTACTGGCGCGAGGGGTACCTTGCCGACGTTTACGCCCATCTTGCCGCCGGGCGCCCCGTCCTCATCGGAGCCAAGACGGCCGCAGGCGGCCAGCACTGGGTAGTGATCACGGGCTACACGGGCGGCGACGACTTCTCTCCCGACAAGTTCACAATCCACGATCCGGGCGTCAGCACGCGAAAAACCCTCGCCGACTTCTTTGCCGCGTATCCTATCTTTTATAAGTATTTTACTTATTGAAGCAAAAAACAGAGAACGCTGTGCGTTCTCTGTTTTTTATTCCATACCGCGGAGGATATCCTCGATCTCGCGGTAGGTCAGGGCAGCGTTGACGGCAAAGCGCACCGAGGCGGCCCCCTTCATCCCGTGGGTGTAGGCGGCAATCACCTTGCGACATTCGCGCACGGCGACCGCCTCTCCCTTATCGTCGATGGCGGCGGCAAGGTGCCGGAGCGCCGTCGCGATCCTTTCCTCGCGCGAGGGGGGCGGTGGCAGCGGCTCCCCGCGAAGAAGCGCGGCAGCCTCGCGGAACAAAAACGGGTTGCCGACGGCTCCGCGGCCGATCATCAGACCGTAACAGCCACTCTCCGAAAGGCGGCGTGCGGCGACGGCGGCCGAGGTGATATCACCGTTGCCGATCACGGGGATCGGAACAGCCCGACGGACGGCGGCGATCGCCTCCCAGTCGGCAACGCCGGAATACATCTCGGTCCGGGTACGGCCGTGGACAAACAGGGCCGAGGCACCTCCGCGCACAGCGGCATCGGCAACCTCGAGGAAATTGCGGCTTTGCCTGTCCCACCCGAGGCGGATCTTCACCGTTAAGGGGAGCTCCGCAGGGACGGCGGCGCGGACGGCCGCCACGATGTCATGGACGAGGGTGGGCGAGCGCAAAAGGGCGCTCCCCTCGCCATTGCCGGCGATCTTCGGGACCGGGCAGCCCATATTGATGTCGATCCCCGACGGGCGGCTACCGCAATAGCCGGCGGAAAGCATGGCGGCCGCCTCGGCCATGACGGCAGGCTCCTTGCCGAAGATCTGGAGAAGCACCGCCCCCTCCGTGGGGGTGGTGCGGCCGAGCGCCACCGTCTTCTTATCGCGATAAACGACGGCCTTGGCCGAGATCATCTCGCTGACCGTGCCCTCGGCTCCCATCGCGTGGCAGAGGGCCCGCATCGCCGTGTCGGTATAGCCCGCCATCGGGGCGAGCCACAAACGGGGGAGGGTGCTCTCCATCAGGCGCTCAGCTCCTTCGAGAGAACCGTCTTGTCGTTGTATTTTGCCATCATCTTGACAAGTTTTGTTGTCACCTCGACCAAAACGGCGGTGTGCCTGCCATCGGGAGCGCGGTACTCAATAAGATAGGAGTCGGGGCTTTTGGTAGAGCCGCGGAGGTCGAGCGTCTTATCGTACTCCTTCGCCGAGAAGTCGAGGGGCATGGGCAGGATGCGGCCGGCCTCCTTGAGGCGCAGGGTGAGAACGCGGCGGCGCTTTTTGGTATTGAAGAGCTTTTCGACGGCAAGCTCACCGTGCTCGACGAGGTATTCGTAGTCGAAGTTCACGAGCCGCCAGGTCGAGCAAACGATGACAAGGAGAAACACGGGGAGGATCGCGATCAGCTGGGGGATCTTCACGGGAAGGGTGAAGACAAGGATGTACCCGACCGAGAAGGCTATATACCCAAGGATCAGGAGGATGCGGTAGAGAAGATTTTTCCCCTCCGCGCGAGTTTTGACACCGTACGAGGCGGCGTTAAAGCTGTATTCGTCCATACTCTCTCCTTTCGGTGGAGCAGAAATTTTTCTGCGCCTCTTTTCTTTTTCTCCGTGACTTGCTATAATAGATGAAGGAACACGTACATCATACCCGATTTGCGCCGAAAAGTCAAGAGGCGCCATCGAGAAAGGGGGCGCCCATGCGCCGCACGACAATGCTCCCCGAGCTCTTAGCGCCCGCCGGCTCTCCCGAGGCGCTCCTTGCCGCCGTTTCCGCAGGGGCGGATGCCGTCTATCTCGGTGGCCTCCATTCGGCCCGCGCCTATGCCAAGAATTTTGACGGTGACGCCCTCCGTGACGGGGTGCGTTACGCGCATCTTCACGGTGTCAAGGTCTATATCGCGCTCAACACCCTGATGCTCGACCGCGAGCTGCCCGCCTTTCTCTCGTATGCCGAGGAGGTGGCCGCCACCGGGGTGGATGCCGCCATCGTGGCCGACCGCGGCGTGATGGCCCTCCTTGCGCGCCATTTGCCCACCCTGCCTCTGCACGCCTCAACGCAGGCCTTTATCCACAACACCGACACGGCGAACTACTACGCCTCGCTCGGTGCCGGCCGCGTGGTGGCGGCGCGCGAGCTGTCGCTCGAGGCGATCCGCACGATGACCGAGGCGGCCGTACCCGAGATCGAGATCTTCGTGCATGGTGCTCTCTGTGTCAGCCATTCGGGGCAATGTCTTTTCTCCTCCCTTGTCGGCGGTCGAAGCGGCAATCGCGG
>JAZQVJ010000042.1:0-5307 GCA_045631785.1 Eubacteriales bacterium | reverse complement strand
ACTTGATGCGGGCTCCCTTTTCGGCAGCGAATTTATCAAAGGCAGGCCTATCGTAGGGCTTCGTGTCAAAAAAAGCAATTTTCAAGGGGGGCTCTCCTTCTGTTTTATTATCAGTATACCCCAAAAGCACTTTTCTTTCGCTTGGTTACTCGGCGGGTGAGCCGGCTTCGCTCGGCGCGGCCGCCCTCTTGGCCTTTCTGTCGATAAGATACCAAGGGAGGTATGCCAGCGCAAAGAAGAGCGAAACGATGGAGATCATCACAAGCAAGCGGACGGCAAAATTCGGGGGCAGAATGTCGAGGATCGAGGGGGTGTCCTCAGGGTGCGCCATAAAGAGGTAGTTGGCGCCGGGGCCGAGGATGCGGTTGGCCGTATAGGCAACGGCAGCCAGGACGGCAAAGAGCGAATAGGACTTGACGATCGATTTCAGATTCGGCCGCATTTTATGCACGAACATCATGTAGAAGATCGCAACGTAGCCCGCACAGTGCTCGATCCAGAACTGATAATAGCGGAAGCGTGTCGGTCCCGTATAGGTGATGACCGTGGGGGTGATCAGCGCAAAGATCGTACCGCTGAACAGCCAGAAATAGGCGATGTCGAACAGCGACTGCGATTTGGTAACGACAAGGTAGCTGCAGAAGATCAGCCCCCAGCCGCATACCGTAATAGGGAGGTGGTCGACGGCGTTGGGCTCAAGCTCGGGGATGGCCACAAGACGCCAATAGTAGGACATCTCACAAACGATCATCGTAAAGGCCTGCACGTAGCAGAAGACCTTTTCATACTTGCAATCGCGGATCTTGTCACGGAAGTGATAGATGAGATAGATTACCCCGATAAGGACGAGAATGGGGGCAAAGTGGGAAAAGCCGAATGTGCGGAATTCTTCCTCGGTACCCTTACCGAAGAAATAGTGGAAAAAATCTTTCATAGGAGCCTCTTATATGGTTAAAATTTTAGGACTCTGCCATTATATCACAAAACGATAAAAAAATCAACCCTTGTGCCGATCCGAATTCTTCCCCGCAGCCGGCCGCGAGGCAAAAATAAAGCGGTGGAAGCCTCCACCGCTTTATGCGAAATTTCTTACTGTCAAACGCCCGAATAGGCGGAAAAGCCGCCGTCGATCGGGAGAACGATACCGGTGACGAAGGAGGCACCCTCGGAGAGGAGCCAAAGCAGACCGCCAAGCAGCTCATCGGCCTCGCCAAAGCGCTTCATGGGGGTCGCCGCCAGGATCTTGCCGGTGCGGGCCGTGGGGGTGCCGTCCTCATTGAAGAGCAGGGCACGGTTCTGATTGGAAACGAAGAAGCCGGGGGCGATAGCGTTCACGCGCACGCCGGTCCCCGCAAAGTGAACCGCCAGCCACTGCGTGAAGTTCGATACGGCGGCCTTGGCGGCGCTGTATGCGGGGATCTTCGTCAGCGGGCGGAAGGCGTTCATCGACGAGATGTTGAGGATGTTACCGCCCTTGCCCGATCTGGCCATGCCCTTAGCAAAGATCTGGGTGGTCAGGAAGGCAGCCGTGACGTTCAGATCGAAGACAAAGCGGATGCCGTCGGGCGTGAGTGAGAAGAAATCCTTCTTCTCGGGGGACGGGAGGTCGTCGACCTCAAAGTATTCGTTGTCGGTGGTGGCGCGGGGATTGTTGCCGCCGGCGCCGTTAATGAGGATGTCCACCTCGCCAAGCTCGGCAACCACGGTCTTATGGGCTTGCTCGAGGCTCTCGACGCTCAGGCAGTCGGCGGGGACCATGATGGCGGTACCGCCGGCAGCCGTGATCCTCTCAACGACGGCGTCACCGGTTTCCTTGTTGCGGTCGATGATGGCGACCTTGGCGCCGCAGGCAGCAAGCGCCTCGGCAAAGGACGAGCAGAGAACGCCGGCGCCGCCGGTAATGACAGCGACCTTGCCACTGAGGTCAATAGTAAAGGGCAGCTTCATATTGAAATCTCCTTTTTAGTAATTTTCAATTAATTTTACCACTAATTTACCTGTCCGTCAAGTCCATCTTTGCCTTCGTCCCTGACACAGGCGGTCGGTTCCCCCTTTTTCGCGACAAAGGAGGCCCCATAGAGTATTATACCGAGAAAAAAACTTTTTTCCATTGTTGAAATTGTGAAAACTATTGCAAATATTGCTCTTGGGTGCTACAATAAAAGCATGGAATTGCAAGGAGAGCACTATGGACTCATACGTTGCGGAGGAATACTCCGGCATACGCTTCTATCATTCGGTGGATGAGCATCCCGTTCCCACCGCTTTTTCGCGTCATTGCCACACGCATTACGAGATCATTTACGTGGTCCGCGGCGCCGGCAATTACGTGGTAGAAGGGGAGAAATACGATCTTCGCCCCGCCACCCTGATGTTCTTCCGCCCCGGTGAATTTCATTACGTGGACGTCCGGCGTGAAGAGCCGTACGAGAGGTACGTTTTTCACTTTACGGCTGAGGGAGTACCGGCGGCCGCATCGGCGCTTGCAAGGCTTGAGGAGAGGCCCTTCGGTGAGGGCAACTTTTATTCGATCGAGGACGTACCGCTTGGCGTGTCCTCCCTCTTTGAGCGCTTTGAGGGGGCGATCGGCCTTCGGCATGAGGCGGCGGAGGAGCTTTCCCGCCTTCTGCTTTCCGAGCTTTTGCTCCTTTTGTCGTTGACACCTCCCACCAAGCACAAAAGGAGGAAGGAGGAGCCCTTGGCAGCGCGCGTCATCCGTTATGTCAACGCCCATATTGCCGAGCCCCTCTCGCTCGATGACATTGCCGGTGAGTTCTACGTCAGTAAATACTATCTCTGCCGTGCCTTCAAGCGCCATAACGGCATCTCGATCCTCGGCTATATCAACGGTAAGCGCGTGATGATGGCCCGCCAGATGATCGAGAGTGGCGAGGTCGCCGCCGTGGTTTCCGAGCGCGTCGGCTTTTCCGACTATTCCACCTTTTACCGTGCCTACCGCAAGGCCTATGGGCACGCACCGACCGAGGCGCGCCGCGGCACAGGAGGGGTACGCGTATGAACGAACGTTATCCGCTTCTTTTTTCGATCAATAGCCCTGCCGACCTGCGTGCGATGCCGGCCGACAGGATGCCGGCCCTTTGTGAGGAGATCCGCGCCTTTTTGATCGAAACCGTGCCGAAAACCGGAGGGCATCTCGCCTCCAATTTGGGTGTTGTTGAGCTGACGGTGGCACTCCACCGCGTTTTCGACACACCGAGCGACCGCCTGATCTTTGATGTCAGCCACCAATGCTATGCCCATAAGCTTCTGACCGGGAGGCGCGATGCCTTCTCCGATCTGCGTAAGCCGGGCGGCCTTTCGGGCTTTACCCGGCGTGACGAGAGTGAGTACGATCCCTTCGGGGCAGGTCACTCCTCCACCTCGCTATCGGCGGCTCTCGGCTTCGCCCGTGCCGACCGGCTGGCGGGGCGCGACAGCTTTACCGTCGCCGTCGTGGGTGACGGAGCCTACACCGGCGGTATGATCCATGAGGCGCTCAATAATTGCACCCCCGACCTTCCGCTGATCATCGTCCTCAACGAGAACGAGATGTCGATCTCGCGCAATATCGGCGGCTTTGCCCGTTATATTGCGGGGATCCGCAACTCGCGCCCCTATCGCCGCGCCAAGAATTTTACGGTGCGGCACCTGCCGCGCATCCCGCTTATCGGTAAGCCCCTCTATCGCCTTCTGCGCGCTGTCAAGCAGGTGATCAAGCACCGTCTTTATTCCTCAAATTACTTTGAGGAAATGGGGCTGTACTACCTCGGCCCCGCCGACGGTAACGATTACGCCGCGACCGAGCACCTTCTGCGCGAGGCCAAGAAAAAGAACGAAAGCGTTATCCTTCACCTTGCCACCAAGAAGGGGAAGGGCTATGCTCCCGCCGAGGAGGCTCCCTCGGAGTACCATAGCGTGTATCCCGAAAAACGGGAGGGCGCGAGCTTCTCTGTGACCGTCGGGGAATGTCTTACAGCCCTTGCCGCAGAGGATCCCACGGTCACTGCCATCACGGCGGCGATGCGCGAGGGGACCGGCCTTTCTCCCTTCTTTGCCGCCTATCCCTCGCGCGCCTTTGACGTCGGTATTGCCGAGGAGCATGCCATGACCTTTGCGGCAGGCCTTGCCGCCGGGGGGATGAAGCCCTACGTCGCTGTCTACTCCACCTTCCTTCAGCGCGCGTATGACAATCTTCTGCACGACGTAGCGCTGCAGTCGCTCCCCGTCCGCGTGCTTGTCGACCGCGCCGGTCTTTCGTCGGGAGACGGACCGACACATCACGGCATCTTCGACGTGGCCTTCCTCTCGCATATTCCGGGCGTTACCCTGTATGCCCCCGCTACCCTTGGGAGCCTTCGCAGGATCCTTACCGACACGCTCACGGCCACGGCTCCTGTTGCGATCCGCTATGAGAACCGCACCGAGGATGAGGCGCTGGTCAATGCCTTTTACCCCGACGGTGACTATTCATCCTATGGCATCCGCCCTGATTTTACATCGCCCGACGAAGCCAAGGACGGCGTGATCCTTGCCTACGGCGCTATCACCGCCGAGGCTCTCCGCGCCGCCGGGATCCTCCGCGCACGCGGTCTTTCTGTCGGTGTCATTCTCCTTGAAGCATTGGCTCCCTACGCGGCAACGGCCGAGCGTCTGCTATCTCACCTTGCCTCCGCGGCACGTATTCTTTTCCTTGAGGAGGGGATCCGTGACGGCGGTGCCGGCATGCTGATCGGCGACCGCCTTCGCGCCCTCGGTGTCAAAGCGCCCTATACCGTGCTTGCGATCGACGGGCATTTCGCCTCGCCCGATCACATCACGCCCCTGCGTACCTATTGTCACATCACGGCCGAGGATGTCATAGAGCAATTCGGCATATAAAAACGGGAGGCCCATGCCTCCCGTTTCACAACAAAAAAGAAGCCACCGCTTTGCACGGTGGCTTCTTTTTTTGGCGAATTACTTCGCAGCTGCTTCTTTGTCGATGACGACCTCACCGTCATACGCGCCGCACTTCTTGCAAACGCGATGCGAAAGGATCATAGCGCCGCACTTGGAGCATCTCGTAAGGGCGGGCAGAGCGAGCTTCCAGGTGCTGGATCTTCTCTTATCTCTGCGGGCCTTCGACTGTTTTCTCTTCGGAACTGCCATAGTGATTACACCTCCTTGGTCGGTTAGCACTTCGTGCCATATATATTATTTATTTTGCTTACTGATGATCGCCCTCGCCGCTTGCTTCCTCTGCGCGTAAGCGTTCAAGGCGCGCCCCGAGGGGGGCAAGGCGGGGGTCGGGTGCCGCACCGCTGCAGG
>JAZQVJ010000041.1:0-1199 GCA_045631785.1 Eubacteriales bacterium | reverse complement strand
GCCGCGCCGCGATACTTCGGCAGGAGCGATACGTGCAGATTCAGGCACCCGTAGCGCGGGTAGTCCAAAAGATAGCGCGGCAGGATCCTGCGGTACGCCACCACGACCACCGCCTCGGGGCGGTACTCGTCAAGGAGAGGGAGCAGGGCGCCGTCACGCAGGGTGTCCGGCTGATGCACGGGGATCCCGTGCGCCTCGGCCTCCACCTTCACGGGCGGCGGCGTCAGGGTATAGTGGCGCCCGGTCGGCCGGTCGGGCTGAGAAACGACCGCCACTACCTCGTGGCGCGAGCCGATGAGAGAAGAAAGGCAGCGCGCCGCGATCTCGGGCGTACCCATAAAGAGGATCCTCATTCGACCTCGACCTCATCCTTCCCAAGGCGGCGGATCATCACGTCGGTGAAAAGACCGCCGTCCAGGTGATCGAGCTCATGGCAGAAGGCGCGGGCCAGAAGATCCTTGCCGTTGTATTCCACCTCATTGCCGTGGCGGTCAAGGGCACGGACAGTCACCGCCCGCGGGCGGCGCGTGATGCCCCACGTGCCGGGGAGCGACAGACACCCCTCACATTCCTCCTGCGTGCCGGCGCGCGCTACGATGCGAGGGTTGATCAGCTCATAGATCCTGCCATCCTCGCCCTCAACGACCACAACGCGGCGCAAAACGCCCACCTGCACCGCCGCAAGGCCACAGCCGTTCGCCGCGTGCATGGTGTCGATCATATCGTCAAGGAGCGTATGAATACGGGGGGTGATCTCCTCAACAGGTCGGCTCACCTTGCGGAGCAGGGGATCTCCCTCCTTGATAATGTTCAAAAGTGCCATCGTGTCCTCCTATACGTCGGTAGGATCAAGGTCTACCGAAAGTGTTACCCCACTCCGCGGGGCATATTCAGAAAGCAGTCGTCCAAAGTACTGCCTTGTTGTACGGTTTAGTTTACATTTGGCCAAAACGTGCATGCGGAACCTCCCCTCCGCCTTGAAGGTGCGTGCCGGGAAGGGGCCGAAGATCACGATCGGCTCACCGCCGAGGGTTTCCTTGGCGAGGGCTGCCGCGTCCTTCGCCAGCTGCTCGGCGGCGGCGGTGACGGCATCCTCGCGCTCGCCCGTCAGGGTGAATTGCGCGATGCTGCAAAAGGGGGGGAAGGTCAGCTCGCGCCGCAGGGCGATCTCGCGGCGGTAAAAGCCCTCGTAGTCCTGC
>JAZQVJ010000040.1:0-1855 GCA_045631785.1 Eubacteriales bacterium | reverse complement strand
TCTTTCTTGTCCTGGATGCGGGGTACGGAGGTGGTAAAGCATGAAACAGACGGAACGTCTTTCGCGCACTCGCGCTCTCCTTGGCGATGCAGCGATGGACCGTCTTGCGGATTCTCACGTTCTGCTTATCGGCCTTGGCGGTGTCGGCGGCCACGCCTTTGAGGCGCTTGTTCGCTCCGGTATCGGGCGCCTCTCGCTCGTTGACTTTGACACTGTGGAGGAATCCAACATCAACCGTCAGATCCTCGCCGATGCCGATACCGTTGGCAGACTCAAAACCGAGGTTGCTCGCGAACGCGCCACTCGAATCTCCGAAAGTGTAAATATAACATTACATTCAATGCGGCTAACGGCCGAGACTGTCGAGCCTCTCCTTGCCGAGGCGCATCCCGACCTTGTGCTTGATGCGATCGATGACGTTTGCGTGAAGGTGGCACTTGCCGTAGCCGCCAAGCGCCTCGGCATCAGGCTCCTCTCCTGTCTTGGCACCGGGAACCGATTGGATCCCTCGGCGCTTGCCGTCACCGACATTTCAAAGACCGAGGGGTGCCCCTTGGCAAGGGCAGTGCGGACACGACTGCGCCGCGAGGGCATCCTGCATCTGCCCGTCGTCTTCTCTCGCGAGGCGGCTCTCACTCCGCAAGGGGGAGCTCGCGTTGGCTCGTTGGCTACCGTTCCTGCTGCGGCCGGGCTTATTATGGCGGCTGAGGCCATTCGAGTCCTAACGGAGTGAGAAATACGGTCGCGCTTTTCGATCGTATCCTCTCTCTTTTGACAAAAAGCGAAATGCACTTTTGTCAGTTTTGACTATTTTTGAAAAAGCCCTTTACAATACAAGAGAAACGTGTTATAATCTCTTTGGAGTTTTTCTCCCGAGAATGTATTTTAATTAAAAGGAGTATACCATGAAAAACCGGTTCAAACTGCTTGCGCTTGTTCTGGCTCTTCTCGCCATGGTTGCCATTGTTGCGTCCTGTGACTTCGGCGGCGGTGAAGACGATACCACGACGGCTGCAACGACCACCACCACGGCTGCTGTTGGGATCCCCCAGGAGGAGCTCGACAAGATCCATTACAATAACCTTAAAGCGGAGATCGTCTTTGATGGTCGTCCTTTGGATTCCTCTGATGTCGGTGTTAGCAAGCCTAACTTCCTGAAGGCCACCTACACCTTCAAGCAGATCGATCCCGATACCAGCGCAGTCATTGCGGACCTTGGTGCTGCCTATCCTAAGTACGTCGGTACTTACGAGATCACTGCTACCTTCTCGTGGCAGACCGGCGCGCAGGAGGACTATCCCGGCGCATCCCTTCCCGAGCCTAAATCCGCGATTTTTGAGATCGTCCCCGGCGATGCCAACCGTGTCAGCGGCTTCGGCGTTAAGGATACTCTGAGCATCTTCTACGTTCCCGAGATGCAGTACGATCCCACCACGGCCACCGGCAGTCAGCAGTTCACTACCGGTACTCTGCCGGAGGGCGTTACGATTTCGGGCGCTACCATTGAGAAGCTTACTTCCGCTACCGATCTCAGCGGCACTCCCGTTGACGGCGGCAAGATCACCGAGGACGGCGTCTATAAGGTCACCCTGAACTATGCTCAGGAGGGCGGAAACTATACGGCAGCCTCTCTTGCCGGCAAGTCCGGTGTTATCGAGGTCGAGGTTTGCAATAGCCAGGTGCTCCGTCACGACGGTGTCGTGATCGACGGCGAGCTTGATGCTGCCTATTTGGTCAAGGGCAGTGCCCACCTCGAGGGCAAAAACCAGACGTATACCACCTCCGACGGTTACAAGCTGACCGGTGATATCGTCGATCCTCTTGTGAACATCCCGCTTCTGAGGATCAATCAGGG
>JAZQVJ010000039.1:0-4465 GCA_045631785.1 Eubacteriales bacterium | reverse complement strand
GAATTGCAGTATACTGAACCATCAAAAAAAGCATCTTTTGCAGTTTCCAGACTGTTTTCGCAAGAGAGAGAAAAGATGTTTGCCGGATTGATAATCCCGAGTTGGGATTCGGTGCGATTGGCATAATATATGATTTTTTCGAGTGCTTCTTTGAGGATGCCGTTGCCGTTTCGCGCGACCTTGAGCTGACGCTGACGGGGCGTGATTGCGGCGAGGGGCTTCGTGCCGCCATGTGCGGCGTCCCCTTCCATAAGGCCGATTTCTATATCGGCAAGCTCGTCGAGCTCGGCTATAAGGTCGCGGTCTGCGAGCAGACCGAGGATCCTGCGGCCGCCAAGGGGATCGTGCGCCGTGAGGTCGTGCGTGTCATCACGCCCGGTACCGTCACGGATGCCTCGATCCTTGAGGAGGGCTGCAACAACTACCTGGCCGCCCTCGCCTACGGAGCGACGGGTGTCGGGCTTGCCGTGTGTGATGTTTCAACAGGGCAGGTGCTTGCCACCCTGATCGCCGGGGAGGAGCAGCTCTCGCGCCTTAAAAACGAGCTTGGTGTCTATTCCCCCCGTGAGGCCGTCCTCAACGTTACGGCCGACGGCTGCCGCGAGGTGGTCGACTTCCTCCGTGAACGCTTCGGCACACGCATTGAGGAACGCGCCACCCGCCTTTTCGACCTTGAAGCGGCAAGGAGCGAGACCGCGCTCTGCTTTGGCGATCGCGCCCGCCTTCTCGACAATGAAACCACCCTTTTGGCCGTCGGCGCTCTGCTTTGCTATATCCGTGAAACGCAGAAGTGCGCGCCGACCTTCGCCCGCGAGCTGACCGTCTATACCGACGGCCAGTACATGGAGCTGGATATTGCCACGCGCCGCAATCTTGAGCTTGTCGAAAGCATGCGTGGGAAGGAGAAGCGCGGCTCGCTCCTTTGGGTGCTTGATAAGACCAAGACCTCAATGGGTGCGCGCCTTCTGCGCTCCTGGGTGCTTCGTCCCCTCATTTCCGTGAACGATATCCGCCGCCGCCAGGGGGCTGTCGGTGATTTTTACGGTCAGTATCTCCTTCGCGAGGAGCTCCGTGAAATGCTCTCCCCCATCCTTGACCTTGAGCGTCTTTCGGCCCGCGTCGTGTACGGCACGGCCACGGCACGCGATCTCCGTGCGATCGCCACGAGCATTGCCGAGCTTCCCGTCCTCCATTCGCTCCTCGGGGGCTGCGCGAGCCCCGGGATCACCGAGCTTGCCGCAGGCTTTGATCCTCTTTACGACGTCTTCACTCGGATCGAGGAGGCCATCGTTGACAATCCCCCCTTCACCGTGCGTGAGGGCGGAATGATCAAGCCGGGCTATAACGCCGACGTGGATTATCTCCGCGGCATCCGTGAGAACGGCAAGGGCTGGCTTGAGGAGATCGAGGCCCGCGAGAGGGAGGCCACCGGCATCAAGGGCCTGCACGTTGGCTACAACAAGGTCTTTGGCTATTATATCGAGGTCACCAAGGCGAACAGCGACCAGGTGCCCGACCGCTACATACGCAAGCAAACGCTTACGAACTGTGAGCGTTACATCACCGAGCAGCTCAAGGAGATGGAAACCACCATTCTCGGCGCCGCCGATAAGCTGGCTGCGCTCGAATATGAGCTGTTCACCGAGATCCGCCTCGCGGTGGCCACGGCCGCCGCAAGGATCCAGGATACCGCCGCCCGTCTTGCCGCCCTCGACTGCTATCTCTCGCTGGCCGAGGTCGCTGCGAAGAACAATTACGTGTGCCCTGAGGTCGACGGCAGCGGCGAGCTTACGATCAGGGACGGCCGCCACCCGGTCGTCGAGCGCTTTGTGAAGAGCAGCTATTTCGTTCCGAACGATACCGATCTTGATACCGAGCGTGACCGCCTTTACCTGATCACAGGTCCGAATATGGCGGGTAAATCGACCTATATGCGCCAGGTGGCGCTCATTACCCTCATGGCGCAGATCGGCTCCTTTGTGCCCGCGCGTGAGGCCATTATCGGCATCGCCGATAAGGTTTTCACCCGTGTCGGCGCCTCGGACGATCTTGCCTCGGGGCAGTCCACCTTTATGCTGGAGATGAATGAGGTGGCCCACATTCTCGATAACGCCACCAAGCGCTCGCTCATCATTTATGACGAGGTCGGCCGCGGGACAAGCACCTACGATGGCATGTCGATCGCGCGCGCGGTCGTCGAATACACGCACAAGAAGATCGGCGCCCGTACCCTTTTTGCCACGCACTATCACGAGCTGACGTCCATGGAGGCTGAATTCCCCGGCATCGTCAATTACAACGTCGCTGCCAAAAAGCGCGGTGACGGCATCGTCTTTTTGCGTAAGATCGTGCGCGGCGCGACCGACGATAGCTACGGCATCGAGGTCGCAAAGCTCGCCGGCGTCCCCGGCGAGGTCATCCGGAGCGCAAGGCGCATCCTTGCCGATATCGAGGCG
This sequence comes from Eubacteriales bacterium, assembly GCA_045631785.1. GTDB lineage: Bacteria > Bacillota > Clostridia > Oscillospirales > CAG-272 > UBA1740. Next base: position 2,009 of record JAZQVJ010000039.1, on the reverse strand, counting down.
GGTGTCCCTGCGGCAAAGCCCTCGGTGAGCATTGCCGCCGAGCCCTCCATTGACCTTTTCACGACGGTGAAGAGCAGTGAGGCCGATGAGGCCGCCGAGAGGATCCGCGCCGTCGACCTCAACACCCTGACACCCATCGAAGCGATGAACCTGCTTTTTGAACTCAAACGGATGCTTGGCAACTGACAAGCACATAAGGAGTAAACATGGGAAAGATCAACCTCTTGACCGAGGAGGTCGCCAACCTGATCGCGGCGGGCGAGGTCGTAGACCGCCCCGCCTCGGTTCTCAAGGAGCTCCTCGAGAACGCCATTGATGCCGGCGCCACGGAGATCACTGCCGAGATCGGTCGCGGCGGTATCGCCCTGATCCGCGTCAGCGATAACGGGTGCGGCATCGCCTCCGAGGATCTCCCCGTGGCTCTTCAACGCCACGCCACAAGCAAGATAAAGAACGCCGAGGATCTCGATGCGATCTTAACGCTCGGCTTCCGCGGCGAGGCCCTCGCCGCTATTGCCGGGGTTTCGGTCCTTGAGATCGTCACCCGCACCCCGGAGGCCGCCGCAGGAACCGTCCTTACGGCAGAGTACGGCAGGATCACCGAGGTCTCGGAGGTCGGCTGCCGTGTCGGCACTACGGTGGTCGTGCGTGAGCTCTTTGGCAACGTGCCCGCACGCCGCAAATTCCTGAAAAAGGATGCCACCGAGGCAATGGCGGCCACCGCCTTCGCCGAGAAGGTGGCCCTCTCGCACCCCGAGGTGTCGATCGAGCTGATCGTTGACGGCGTGACCAAATTCCGCACTCCGGGGAACGGCGATCTTCTCGCCGTGCTCCATGCCACCCTTGGGCGCGATTTCGCCAAGAAGCTGCTCCCCGTCAAGGGCGAGATGAACGGGATGACGGTTTCCGGCTTTGTCGGCAGAAGCGACAACGTGGCAGGAACGCGCAACCGCCAGAGCTTCTTCATTAACGGCCGCTACATTCGCAGCAAGACCATGCAGGCCGCCGTCGAGCAGGCCTTCACCTCCTATATCGCCCCCGGGAAATTCCCGGCGGCCGCCCTCTTTCTGACGATCGCCCCCGGGGCTGTGGATGTCAACGTCCACCCGGCAAAGCTCGAGGTCCGCTTCTCGGACGAGCGCCCGGTCTTTGAGATCGTCTACCATGCCGTGCGCGGCGCCCTCTCCGAGGCGGCCTACCGCCCCGAGCTCACGCCGTCCTCGTCCTCGGCTCCCCGGAGGGAAAACTCCGTGCCAAGGAGCGAGCCGATCCGCTTTGACCTTTCCGCAATGCCGGGGAGGACATCGGTCGCACCGCCCCCCGCACCCGTAGCACCCGCGCTCTCCGCCGTGAAGGCGCCCGCCGCCTTTACCGCGCGCCGCGAGAGCGCTCCGTCGGTCGAGGTACGGAGTGAGCTCACCCCGGGCGCCTCCTTGCGGGTTCTGGCCGACCATGCCGCCGCAAGGGAAAGGACAGCCGAGAGGGTTGCCTCACCAACCCCCTTCACATATGGAGAGGAGAAGACCGTGGCCCCGGCACCCGCGTCGTCCCCGATCGCCGCCGAGCCCCCTGCCTACACCCTCATCGGTGAAGCCTTCTCGACATACGTCCTTGTTGAGCGAGGGGAAGAGCTTCTCGTTATCGACAAGCATGCGGCGCATGAGCGTATCCTCTTTGAGGACCTGCTTTCCGAAGAGAGGAAGAACGGCAAGGCCGCCTCCCAGTGCCTTTTGCTCCCGCTTGTCCTTTCACTGTCGGCCACCGAGGCCGCCGCGGCGATCGAATACCTCAGCGACCTTGAGGCCGTGGGCTTTGAGATCGCCCTCCGCGAGGGTGAGGCAGAGATCAGCGCCATCCCAGCCGCCGTTCTCCCCGATGCCGCAGAGGCTCTCTTTACCGAGATGCTTGCCTCGCTGGCCGACGGTACGGGAGATCCTGCCACGGCCGAGATGTCACGCCGCGAGCGCGCTCTCTGGCAGGTGGCCTGCAAGGCGGCCATCAAGGGCGGC